>DALZRX010000252.1:0-6327 GCA_032015805.1 Achromobacter sp. | reverse complement strand
GTGCGAACTGGTGCATTGGTCCTCCGGGCAGGATCACAACCTGGCCGTCATCGGGTCGCTGCGCGTGCATACCGGTCAGGCGCTGGGCATCGTGGCGGGCGTGCAGCAAGGGGGCGCGGAGTCGGGCCTGGACCTGATTGCCGGCACGGGCGATGTGGACGTGCTGTCGCAGCATGATGTGCTGACGGTGCAGGCGCAGCAGGACCTGCGCATGGTCAGCGCCAACGCCGGCATTGAATACGCATCGCCCAAGCGCATCCGCATCGCCAACGCGGCGGGCGCCAGCATCGTGATCGAAGGCGGCAACATCACCGTCACGGCGCCCGGCCGTATCGACGTCAAGACCGGCAACAAGCAATTCGCCGGCCCCACGCAAATGCCTTATCCGTTTCCGCAATTCACCGTCTGCAAGACCTGCATCCTGGACGCCCAGGAGAGTGTGCAGTCCATCACCGACAAGGCGTGACGGCGATGCAATATTCCTGGCAGGACGCGCTGCTGTCCACGTTCGCCGAATTGCCCCATCACCGCGGCCCCTATGGCGAGGCGGCGCGCGCGTACGTGATCGTTGATTTCCGCGGACATCCCGATCTGCTGGCGCGGTTGACCTCCACGGAAGACCTGAGCTTCGGATCGGTATGGGCGCAGACCGGGCTGGACATCTATGGCGACGTGGCGCCATTGCTGATTGAAGTGGATGGCGCATCGCAAGGCGTGCTGCGCGGACCGCGCTATGACGACTTCAACACCGTGCTCGTGCGCGTGCTGGAGGCGCTGCACGAACGCGCCGGCGGCCCCTACGCGATGATGAGCTTTGCGTCGGCGGTGCCGCTGGAAAAGCTGATCGCGCACTTTGGCCCGTTTTGCGATTACGCCTTGCCCGACGCCAGCGAGTTCTTCCTGCATTGGTACGACAGCCGAATTCTGGCGCGTGCGTTGCAGGTGTGGACCCCCGAGCAGCGCGCGCGCTTCGCCGGACCTTTTGTCACGCTGCGCTATGCGTTGCGCGACGGCACGTTGGCGGAACTGCCGGGCGCGGGCCGGCTGCCCGCTGCGCGGCCGGCCGGCATCGAACGCTTCACGCCTGAGCAGCACCAGATGCTGTTCGATCTGGACTACCCGGACAAGCTGGCGGTGCAGTTGCGCCGGCTTTATTCCAGCCTGCTGCCGGGCAACCCGGATCAGGACGCGCTGGTGCCGCGCGTGCAGGCGCAATTGGAACGCGCGCGGGGGCACGGCGTGGCGGGGGATAAGGACACGTTCGACTATGTCGCCTGGGGCGTGGCGATCTCGCCGCGCTTCGATGAACATCCCGCGATCGCCGACGGGTTGCGCGCCTATCGGGCGGGTGCGGACGGCGGGCTGGCTAAAGCGCTGGAAGGCGTGCCGGATGCGGTGTGGGATGCGGTGCAGGCGCTGCACCGCTCGGGCCGGGATGGCGGCGATGCGTAAAGCGCTGGCCGGCATTCTGTTGTGGCTTGGGCTCTTGAGCGGCTGCAACGCCGAGCCCTCTTATCAAGGGGTGAGCGTAATCACCTACAACTACACACCCTGGGACCTGGAGTCTGTTCGAATCGCAGATGCGTTTGGTGGTGTGGCCGGAAGCGGCATGATTCCATCAGGAGGTGGCCAGGGAAGTGTCTCGTGCTGTGCATTTGGCGCCGCGGTGGCTGTGCTGTCCAAGAGAAGCTTGCGCAGTTGAAGGCTTCCGGCGGGCAACCTGGGGATAAGAACGTACGGGGTGGATGAGGTACTTTGCGAACGCAGCGGTATTGGACGGCGTCCACGGCCGGTCGGGCCGCCGATAAATCGGTCGGGCATAAGCATGAGCGAAGCGCAGAGGCGTCGCCGGCATGATGCGGGACAATTTGGGAGCAAGGAATGCGTAAGGGTTTGATCAGTGTTTTGTTGTGGCTGGGCCTGTTGGCGGGCTGCAATGGAGAACCCACCTATAAGGGCGTGAGCTTCATCACGTACAACTACACACCATGGAACCTTGAACCTGTCCGCATCAGCGATGCTTCGGGTCGCGTGGCAAGTTCCAGCACGCTGCCCTCGGGGGGAGGCGAAGGTAGCGTCTCTTGCTGCTATACGTTTTCCGGTACCGAATTCCAGGTGAAATGGAGCGGAGGCGACCCGGACCTGCTCCGCAAGCACTTGTTTGATGGCAAGTTCGACGAGGTGCTCTTCAAGAAGGAAACGACTGTGCACTTCCCAGCCGCGAAAGTGCCCGAAGGGGATGGAACGCTGATTCTGGAGTTGCACATCTATCCGGACGAGCACATGGAACTCGCCTTGAGCCGCAAGTTGCTCGGCCAAGTAAGAATTCCAATCGTCGATACCACTCGCTGGTTGTATGGGAAATACCGTGACGAGCTTGTGGGGTACAAGAGCGCGGGCTATCTGGCCAACGAAGTTGCCAGGGTCACAAAACAGGCGTGGATGTCTTATCGACTTGAAGACGCCGAAGACTTGCGGGGATATATGTATCTGCACTTCATCGTGTCTTCCGACTTCGGAAAGGACCCCGATGTGGCGTCCGTGCTGAATGACCCTCACCGCAAGCCCGGTGACTTTGGCCGCGCCGTGGCCGCCTTGTCAAAAGAGCAGATTGCACGGATCAAGGCGACTGGCGAACCGGCGGGAGGAAAGCATGTCCAGTGATCAGCTTCCGGAACAGGATAGAACTCCCGCATCGGTCTTGAAAGCGATGGCCGAGAATGAGGCGGCCTATCCAAAGGACTCCTGCACGGAATGCGGTATCACGTTGCGCATGGGATTCTTCTTCGACGGTTTCGGGCGGAACAAGGATCTAGATAAGGAAAACCCCACGTTTCTGTCCAACGTCAGCCGGTTGTGGATGGCGCACTACAACGCCGGCAACCAGCCCGTCACGGGCAAACAACGCTGGTATGGGTTTTACTATTCCGGCCTTGGCATCGACCTCAATGAGGGCGCAAAGGAAAACATCCTCGTCAGCGCGCTCACGCTTGCCGGGGGCAAGGTGGTCGACAAGGCAGTATCCAGTGCGCAGGATGCCGCGAAGAACATCACGCGTCTTGATGAAGTGCCCGATGCGGATGCGACAGGACGTGCAAAGAAGGCTGTCCAGCAATCAATCAAGGATGGGTCCTTCCATCCCATGGTGAAGGCATACAAGGACGTCGTCAAAGACGTTCAGACGCTTCCCGAGAAGACGGTCAGAATCTGGAATGCCCTGGACCCAGACCGAATCCGCAATCGGACGCAAGCCACCTTGCGCGGCTTCTGGTCGGATTTCAAGAAGAATCCGCTGAAGGTCGCCTGGACTGCAGGAAAGAACGCCGCCAAGGCCACGGTGTTGGAAGGCGTACCCGTCGTTCGGGACAATGCCGCCGTCGCCGAATTGATGGGAACGGGCGTTGACACGCGCCTGGACGCAGCCAGGCGTCAGTTTGAGCAAGCCTATCAGGCGGAGAACGCGGGCACGGAAAAGGTCGTGCGTATCGAGATCTGCGTTTTTGGCGCAGATCGCGGCGGGGTCATTTCCAAACAGTTCATCAACGATATCGTCAAGAAGTACAAGCGCCGCCACGACACGGATCTGGCCATCATTGGAAAAGACGGTGCGCCGAACGCAAAGATCGTCATTCGATTCCTCGGGCTGTTCGACTGTGTCGCTTCCATCATGGAAGAAAGCTGGTTCCTCGAGTTCATTCCCTTCACGGACCTGATCAAACAGACGCACAAGGACCGCACGCTGACCGTACCCGCAGCGGTGGAGAAGGCCGTGCATTTCGCCGCGGCGCATGAATTGCGCCGCAACCAGCGGCTGGACTCCCTGGAAAAGACGCGGGGCCTGCAGTATCTCTATCCGGGCTCGAGCGGTGATGTGACCGGCGTGGCCCCGTTGGGCTCACTGGGCACTCGTGCGTCCCTATCCCGGGTGCCTTTGCGCGAGATGATGAACCTGGCGCTCGCCCACGGCGCCGCAATGCATAGCATGGAAAGCGTGGCGGCCCGGGATCTGGCGCTTTACCAAATGCTGACCCTGACCGGGTCGATCGAAGACGCAGGACAGACCTATCACGTCCAGGATCTGGTTGCTGCCTACCGCGAACTCGTCAAATACGAACCCGGCTGCGATTTCGCGCCTCATATGGAAGTCTTTCTTCGCTGGCTGGCAGTGCGTTATCAGGACCCCGTGTTTCGCGCCGGGATGTCGGACCCTGCGGAGGCGTGGATCAAGGACCGGGACTTCTTCACCCCGCAGCAGGAACTGACGGAAGAACAGAGGCGTCTGAGCGCACTTTCGCGAGAGGAGCTGGCCAAGCCCGAGACCACGGCGCGCGCGCGCGAACTGGAAGCGCTTGTGAATGAGCGTCGGGAACGCGCCAACGCCAGCCGGGGCGAAGCGCCGCCGC
Source organism: Achromobacter sp. (assembly GCA_032015805.1). Lineage (GTDB taxonomy): Bacteria > Pseudomonadota > Gammaproteobacteria > Burkholderiales > Burkholderiaceae_B > Achromobacter. The sequence continues at coordinate 1,924 of DALZRX010000252.1, read as the reverse complement.
AGCGCTTTCTGCCGTTGTGGGAGCGTCTGGAAGAAGAGTACAAGAGCCTGGAAGAGGCTGAGCGCCAGGATGCGGCGACGGAGCAGCGGCGCCTGGACATGGAGCGCAACCAACCCGACCGGCTTCGCACTATCGAAACGCGGGAGCGGGAGACGATCGTCAACGAAAACATGCGCCACGGCAGAAAGCCCGGCGACCCCGACTATGTTGAGAAGCTGCCGGATCCTCTTGCCGACATGAAAGCCGAGCGCGCGATCCAACAGCGTCTGCTGACGGCGTGGCGCGATGCGCGCGATGGCAAGACGCAGTTGCCGCCCAAGGTCATGACCTTGTTCGACTGGCTGGTGCATGACGCCATGCTGAGCAGTTGGCCCGACCATCTGCTGGCCAGCACCACGATGTATTTCCGTGTGCGCGACAAGGATGTGTTTGCCAAGACCGACGCGAAGGCCGAGATGGAACAGCGCGCCAAGGACATGCGGAACGCTGAAAAGGTGGAGGCGATGGCCGCGCGCAGCGAGCAGAACATCCGGCAGATGACGCCCGCGCGGCCCTGATCGGCGGCGCGGCGGTGATGGAAAGACGGCCCTGCAGAGCAGGGCCGTCTTCATTCGTCTGGCCGGATCCTTTTGCGGCCAATCTTCCTTCTGGCTGGCCCCTATTTCTGGCCGTCTTCGACCTCGATGGTCACCGTGTTCGATTTCACGTCCTCGGCCTCGATGTAGACCTCATACGTGGCCGGCGTCGGGGGCAGGTGCAGCACGCCGGCCATGTCGGTGGTGAAGCGCGTTTCGACCGTCATGCCCGGCGGTAGGGCCATCTTTGGCGGGCGCGGGCCGCCCTCCCGGGGGTCCGCCGACACGTTGGGCAGCTTGGGACGGACGTAGTTGAACGCGACGCCGCGGTAGACCTTGCCGGTGCGCGTATCCACCGCCACGAAGCGCGGGAGCTGTGGGTTGTCGATGACCGGCAGGATGCCGCGCGCGCAGATGGGAATCGTCAGGGTGCTGCCGTCGCGGATCTTCACGCGCGACGGCGCGGCAATGCGCATCTGCGCGTCGTAGCCTTGCAGCGGCGGCATGCAGGCGTGCTCTTTCTGCGAGTGCGTGGGCACCGAGGCAAAGGAGGCGGGCTCGATCCAGTCGGTAGTCATGATGGGCATGTCGAATTCGTTTCAGATGGCGGATGGGGTCAGGGCAGCGTCGTCAGAATGAGGTCCAGCCTTCGGAGCAGTCCACCTTGCGCACGGCTTTGCTGCAACTCGGGCAGAAGTGGATGTTCGCGCAGGTGATGCCGTACATCACGCATTGCCCGATTTCACTGCCGTACTGCCCATTTCGGTTGGGCAGGCCAAAGTAGCAGTGCCCCCCCATGTTGTAGTAGAAGTGCGGCGGCGGATCCAGCTTGGAGTCGTCGGCCGAGGGATCCTCATCGCGCAGGCCGGGCCAATCGGGGCCGCTGGGCACCATGCCGAGCAGGTGGCCCATTTCGTGGGCAAGCGTTTCCGTCAGATACGCCTGCGAGTTTGGCACGTAAGGGTCCAGCGTGGACACGAACAGCAGATTGGTGCCGGTGATGGCCAGGCCGGCATAACTGGCAGCCACCGTGTTGAACTGGATGTTCAACACGCCGCGCAAGGGTGTCGACGAGATCTGGGTCAGGTCCACTTTCACCGTGAAGACGGCGCCCGAGCTCTCGCGTATCGGCGTCATCAGGTGGCGCGGAATGGGGATGGTCCGCTCTGCGCCCGATGCATCCGTGTAGATGTAGCGGGCGTGGACCAGCCAATCATCGCTGTCGTCGAACTCATACCAGAGGCTGGCCATGCTGCGGTCGTCGTTGACGATGGGCACCGTCATGACGCGGCCGCCCGGGCCGGCGGGCACCGGCAGGCGCATGTCGCCGCTGGTGCCGGGCGCGGCCA
>DALZRX010000251.1:0-6350 GCA_032015805.1 Achromobacter sp. | reverse complement strand
TGCACCGCCTGCTGGCTGGACCCGCACATGCGGTTCAGCGCCACGCCCGGCACACTTTCCGGCAGCCCGGCCAGCATCGCCGCCAGCCTGCCGATATTGGCGCCCTGCTCGCCCGCCTGGCTGACGCAACCGGCGATCAGGTCCTCGACCTTATCCCCCGGCAACCCGGCGCGAGCCAGCAACCCCTGCACGGTCTCGGCCAGCAGCGCGTCCGGCCGCGTCTGCGCCCACCATCCGCCCCGCCGCCCAAAAGGGGTGCGCACGGCTTCCAGGATCACGGCTTGGTTCATGCCGTCGTCTCCTCAACGTAGAGCGTTTCGATTTCGTCCGCGTAAGCGCGGTAGATGCTGGCGCGGCGCACCTTCATGGTCGCGGTCACCTCGCCGTCGTCGTGGTCCAGTTCCTTGGTCAACAGATGGAAGCGCTTGATCTGCGACACCGGCGCCAACCCGCCGTTCGCGCGCGATACTTCCTGCTGCACCAGCTCGCGCACCTGCGGGCATTCAGCCAGCGACCGGAAGTGCGTGAACGCGATACGCCGCGATTCGGCCCACTTGCCCACCGTGTCGAATTCCAGTTGGATCAGCGCCGTCACGTACTTCCTGCCGTCGGCGATCACGATGCATTCCTTGACGTAGGGACTGCCCTTGACCGCGTTCTCGATCTCGGACGGCGTCAGGTTCTTGCCCCCCGCCGTGATCATGATGTCCTTGAGCCGGTCGACGATGCGCACGCGCCCCTCGTCCTGCGCCACGACGTCGCCCGTGTGCAGCCAGCCGTCGCGCACCGTATCGGCCGTCGCTTGCGGATTCTTGTAATAGCCCTGGAACACCATGTCCCCGCGCACCAGCAATTCGCCGGAATCGCCGATCCGCCAATCCACGCCCAGGATCGGCTCGCCAACGGTGCCCACTTTGACGCGGTCCGGGTGCTGCCCGAAGATCATCCCGGTCGACTCCGTCAGCCCATACACCTCGACCAGCGGCACGCCCAGCGTGCGAAAGTAGCGCACCACGTCCGGCGGGATCGGTGCGGCGCCCGTCATCGCCACCCGCACCCTGCGCAGTCCGATGAAGTTCTGCAGCGCCCGCAGCACCAGCCAGTACCAAAGCCAATGCGTCAGCCGTTCGCCAAGCCCATACTGGCCGGCGGATTTTTCCAGGAACGGCGCGCATTGCGCCAGCGCATTGCGGTAGAGCCACCGCTGCAGCCGGCCGGCTTCCTGCATCTTGATGGAGATCGCCGCGTGCAGCTTTTCCCAGATGCGGGGCACGCCCAGGAATATCGTCGGCGCGACCTCGCGCAGGTCTTCCTGCACGGTGCGCAGGGATTCGCCAAAATTCACCTGCATGCCCAGATAGATGGGCACGAACGTGGACAGCATCTGTTCGGCAACGTGGCACAGCGGCAGATACGACAGGTGCACGCTGGTCGCATCCATCGACAGGCGGTCGGCAATGCCGGGCGCCACGCCGCGCATGTTGCGGTAGCTGATCATCGCGCCCTTGGGCTTGCCGGTGGAGCCGGACGTGTAGATCATCAACCCGGTGTCGTCCAGGCGCTGGCCGTCCAGCATGGCATTCAACGCTGCCAGTTCGCCAGCCTCGCGCTCGCGGCCATCGGCCTCTACCTCGGCGAATGTCACGATGCGCGCGCGATCATGGCCGGCGTAGGCACGCAGGCCCTTGGTTTCGATCACCACGATGCGGCGCAAGAGCGGCAGCCGGTCCGCCACCTGGAGCACCTTGTCGGTCTGTTCCTGGTCTTCGCACACCACGAGTTCGACGTCCGCATGCTCCAGCACGTAGCCCATTTCCTCGGCCGGGCTGGTCGAATAGACCCCGACCGCCACGCCACCGGCCGCGCCAGCCCCCATCTGCGCCAGCAGCCATTCCACCCGGTTGTCCGAAACAATCGCGACCCGGCCGCCGGGGCCCAGCCCCAGCGCGCGCAACCCCAGGCCCACGCGGCATGCGCGCTGCCAATACTCTCCCCACGTAAGGGGCTTCCAGATGCCAAAGTCCTTCTGCCGTATCGCTACCGCGGACGGCTGCCGGCGCGCCTGCTCGCGCAGCATCTGCGGCAGCGTCAGGGTCGGCCAGCCGCCGGGGTCGGTGTGCTCAGGGGTGTGCGCGTCCATCATGACAGCCAGCGCTTGCGGCGCTTGTAATGCTTGATATCCCGAAAGCCCCGGGCCTCGCCCGAACCGCCGATGCCCAGATAGAACTCGCGTACGTCGGGGTCCGCGGCCAGCTTGTCGGCTGAACCGTCGATCACCACCTTGCCGGTCTCCATGATGTAGCCATAATGCGCGACGGCCAGCGCCACTGAGGCGTTCTGCTCCACCAGCAGCATCGACACGCCCTGTTCGATATTGATGCGCGCGATGATTGAAAAAATGCTTTCGACCAGCATGGGCGACAGGCCCAGCGATGGCTCGTCCAGCAGCATCAGGGTGGGCTGGGCAATCAGCGCGCGGCCGATCGCCAGCATCTGCTGCTCACCGCCGGACAGATACCCGGCCAGCCCCCGCCGCCGCTCGAACAAGCGGGGGAAATAACCGTAGACCAGGTCGAAGTCCGCACGTGCCGCCGTCCTGCCGGTCAACGCGTACGTCGCCGCGACCAGGTTCTCTTCCACCGTCAGGTCCTCGAACACCCGGCGCCCTTCCATCACGTGCGCCAGACCCGACCGCACGAGGTTTTGCGGCTTCACTCCAGCGGTGTCGTCCCCGCCGAAGACGATCTGGCCGCGCACCAGTTCGCCGTCCTCCAGGTCCAGCAAGCCCGACACCGCCTTCAGCGTGGTGGACTTGCCGGCCCCATTGCTGCCCAGCAGCGCGACGATGCTGCCGGCCGGCACCGACAGGGACAAGCCGCGCAGCACCTGCACCGCCTTGTTGTAGACGACCTCGATGTTGTTGATGTCGAGCACCGCCTGCGGCGGCGCCGCGGCGTGCAGGCCTGCGCGCGCGTCATGTCCCGGGTTCACGGCAGCCTCACTTAAGGACGATCCAGTCGGACGCAGGCACCATCTGCTTCTGCTTCACGTCCGCCCGATAGATGCGGCCCACGGGAATCGAGTTGCCCTTGATGGTGATCGGCACGCCAATCAGCCCGCCCGTGTCGAAGTCCTTGATGCCGTCCAGCGCGGCCTTCATGTTTGCGGCGGTCAGATCCTTGCCGGCATCCAGGGTGCGCTTGGCCACTTCCGAAAACAGCATGGCGGCCAGGAAGCCCTGCATGTAGCCCGTGCTCTGGTATTGCGGGCGCATTTCGCGAATCTTCTTGAGCATCGGCGCGTCGGCTGCCGTGTCGTAGTAATAGCGGTAAGGCATCACGCCCATGAAGCCCTCGGCATCCTCGCCCATCTGCATCACGGTGGAGTTGTCCATCGTCCAGAACGTGCCCATGTAGCGCGTCTTCAGGCCCATGCGCTTGCCTTGCCCCACGAACTCGGGAATGGGCGCCAGCACGTAGCCGTGGAAGATGGTGAAGTCCGGATCGGCGCGGCGCAGCTTGATGACCTCGGTCGACACGTCCACGCTGCCCGGCGGCGTCATGATCTCCGTGGCAACCTTCAGGCCCAGCTTCTCGGCCACCGCGCGCGAACCGGCGATGGGATCGCGGCCGAACTCGGTGTCCGAATACACGAACGCCACCTTGGCGCCCGGTTGCTCCTTGGCGATGTAGCGCAACAGAATGCCGAACATTTCGGTGTAATCCGGCCCCAGCATGAACTGGGCCGGGTACTTCGCCGGGTCGTTCAGCTCTGTCGCAAAGGACGCGCCCGTCATCAGGATGTCGCCCGTGCGGTTGAGCTCGGCGTTGATGGTCTTGGAAAAACCCGTCGAATCGCCGTAGTAGAAGTTCACCTTGTTCTGGCTGGTGATCTTCTTGAATGCCGCCACCGACGCGTCCACCTTGTAGGCGGTGTCTTCCGGCACGTAGCGCAGCTTGCGGCCCTTGATGCCGCCCTGGTCATTGATGATCTTCACGTAGTCTGTGATGCCAGCGTGAATGCCTTGGCCGGCAAAGGCGAACACGCCGCTCAAGGGAATCGAGCCGCCCAGCACCAGGTCCTCGGCGGCCTGCGCCGCCGGCGCCGCCGCCAATGCCGCCGCGAGGCCCAACGGGGCCAACAACCTCGATAAACCGCTGCCTATCCGGATGCGCTTCATGGTTTGTCTCCTGGGTCTTATGGGTGGCCGCCGTCACGCCGCACGCATCGCGCTACGTGCGAAAAGGCCAGAGGTGAAAGAATCGGCGCACGCGCCGCCAGATTTCCGCGAGCCCGTGCGGCTCGAAGATCAGGAAGCCCACGATCAGCAGGCCGAAAACAATGGTGCGCACCGGCGAAATAAGCCGCAGCGCATCGCCGCCCACGGGCAGCCAGCCGACGACGAGCTTCAGGAACTCGGGCACCATCGTCATGAAGATCGCGCCAAGGATGGAACCCAGGATCGAACCCATTCCGCCCACGATGATGGCCGCCAGGAAGAAGATCGACATGATGAGCGGAAAGCTCTCCGGGGTTACCACGCGAAAGAAATACGCCCACAGGCCGCCCGCAACGCCCGCGTAGAACGAGGACAATCCGAAGGACAGCAGCTTGTAGCGCAGCAGCCGGATGCCCAGCACCTCGGCGGAAATGTCGCGGTCCCGGATCGCGATGAAGGCCCGGCCGATGCGGGTACGGAACAGATTGGCCGCCCCCAGCACCATCAGCACGGTGACGGGCACGATCAGCCAATAGATCTTGAACGACGTGTCCAGGTCCAGCCCCAGCACGCGGGCCGGCGGCACCTGCAGCCCGGTGGTGCCACCCGTGAATTGCCAGTTTGCAAAGATGAAGTGCGCGATGAATGACGCGGCGATCGTCGAGATCGCCAGGTACAGCCCCTTTACCCGCAGCGACGGAATGCCGACCAGCAGCCCGCCCGCCATCGCAACGATGCCGCCCGCCAGCAGATTGATCAGGACCGGCGTGCCCAGGCGCTGCTCCATCACCGCCACGGTGTAGGCGCCCAGGCCCATGAACGCCGCCTGTCCCAGACTCACCAGGCCCGTGTAGCCAGTCAGGATGTTCAGGCCCGTTGCGCTGGCGATGTTGATTGCAACCAGGCACGCCAGGTAGAGCCAATAGGCGTTCGCCACGAACGGAAACAGTACGAGCGAGGCCGCCAGCAATGCCAGCCACACATGTTGGGTCCGCGTGTCGAAAAGTGCCTCGTCGGCCAGGTAGGTCTGCTTGGCGGTCGCGATACGCATGGATCAAAGCCTCTCGATTTCACGGGTGCCGAACAGGCCGTAGGGCCTGGCCATCAGCACCACGACCAGCACGACGAACGTGGCCAGCAGCTTGTACTCGCCACCGAGGTAGGCGCCAGCCCACGCCTCAAGCAATCCGATGAAGATGCCGCCGACCAGCGCGCCCGCGACACTGTCCAGGCCGCCCACGATCACGACCACCAACACCGACAGCCCGAATACGCCCATCGACGACGAGATCCCGCCGATCGCACCCACGATCACGCCGGACACCGCGGCGATGGCGCCCGCGGTGACCCATGCCAGCGAGAACACCCGCGGCACGTTGATGCCCATGGCGTAGGCCGCCCCCTGGTCCGACGCGGTTGCGCGTAGCGCCACCCCGCCACGCCAGTAGCGGAACACCACCAGCACCAGCAAGGCCAGCACCACCGCCACCCAGAAGCCGTAGAACACCTTGGGCGCCACGAACGCCTCGCCCACCATCACAGGCGCGCGCGGCATGAACTCCGGCAGGCGCCGCTGGTCGGCCGTCCAGATCAGTTCCACCGCGCCGACCAGTATCGACGCAAGTCCCACGGTGACCATGAAGACGGAGATCGGCGATTCGCCCAGCATCGGCCGTATGGTCAGGCGCTCGACCACGGCGCCCACCGCGCCCGATACCACCACCGCGCCGACGATGGCCAGCCATATGGGCCATTCCATGCCGGATGCAAACGCATAAAACACGTAGGCGCCCAGCATCAGGAACTCACCAATGGCGATGTTGACCACGCGGGTCGCCTTGTAGACGATGACGAATGCCAGCGCGGCCAGCGCATACAGGCCGCCACTGCCCAGCCCGGCCAGCGATACCTCCAGGAAGAACAGCCAGTCCATCAAGCCGCCTCCCGCAGTCGCCGGCGCAGATCGCCCACGTCGCCCGCGCCCAGATACGCCTTGATCACTTCTGGATTCGCCTGCACCTGCGCCGGCGTGCCGTCGGCGATCACCTGCCCGAAATTCAGCACCACGACGTGATCGGACAGGTCCATCACCATGCCCATGTCGTGCTCCACCATCAGCACCGTCACGCCC
>DALZRX010000250.1:0-6353 GCA_032015805.1 Achromobacter sp. | reverse complement strand
AGCAACGCCGGGCTTTTTACCAGCCCCCGTGTCAGGCGGCGCCGGCCGACGGCGCGCGGGGATCGTCGGCCTCGTCCTCGGGGTCCGCGGCGTCGGCGGCGGATCCCCCCAGCAGGCGCAGGGCATCGGCCTCGGGCAGCGCTTCCACGCCCTTCAGATTTCTCAGCATGGCGCGGGTGCGCACCTCGGTCTGGCCGATCTTGTTGCTGGCGGTATCCAGGGTCTTCTTGACGCTGGCCAGCGATTCGCCGAACTTGCCGAACTCGGTCTTGACGGCCCGCAGCACTTGCCACACCTCGGATGAACGCTGTTCGATCGCCAGCGTGCGAAAGCCCATCTGCAGGCTGTTCAGCAACGCGGCCAGATTGCTGGGTCCCGCCACGTTGACGCGCAGGTCGTGCAGCTTGTCCAGCAGGCCGGGACGGCGCAGCACCTCGGCATAGAGGCTTTCAGTAGGCAGGAACATGATTGCGAAATCGGTCGTGTGCGGCGGCGCGATGTATTTGTCGGCAATCAGCCGCGCCTGCACTTCGACGGCCCGGCCCAGCGCCGCCCCGGCTGCCTTCACGCCTTCGGCGTCGGCGGCCTCCTGCGCGTCCATGAGACGTTCGTACTCTTCCTTGGGGAATTTGGCGTCGATCGGCAGCCAGACGGGGTCGCCGCCATCGCCGCGACCCGGCAGCCGGATGGCGAATTCGACGGCGGCGTCGCTGCCCGGAACGGGCTTGACGTTGCTGGCGTACTGATCCGGCGTCATGTTGTCCTCGATCAGCCGCGCCAATTGCACTTCGCCCCACGTTCCGCGGGATTTCACATTGGTCAGCACGCGCTTCAGGTCGCCGACCCCGGCGGCCAGTGCCTGCATTTCGCCCAGTCCCTTGTGCACGGCTTCCAGGCGGTCCGACACCAGCTTGAAGGACTCGCCCAGCCGCTGCTCCAGCGTGGCGTGCAGTTTTTCGTCCACCGTGCGGCGCATTTCATCGAGCTTGGCGCTGTTGTCCGATTGCAGCGACTGCAGGCGCTGGTCGACCGTGGCGCGCACCTCCATCAGGCGCCGCTCGTTGATCTGGATGAGTCCTTGCAGTTGCTCCGAGAATCCCGCGGCGAAGCGCGCCAGCGATTCGGCGGACTCGGCGCGGGCCGCCTGGGCATCGCGCGACAGGCCGGCGCGCAGGTCGCCGTGCGACTGCGACAGTTCCTGACGCAGCGCGCGTGTGGACTCTGAGAACTCGGTGCGCAGGCCGCGCTGGCCCTCCGCGATGTCGGCGCGCAGCGCGCGCTCGGTTCTTTCCAGGCTTTCCAGCAAGGCGTCCAGGCGGGTATCGGAAGCGGACGGACGCAGCCACGCGAGCAGCGCGGCCACGAAGGCCAGGACGGCGCCGCCGGCCGCGACCCAAAGCAGAATGTCGTTCAAGAAAGGCATCTCCAAAGCGCGAATTGTAGGTCGCATTCCGCCCCCCTTTCCAGCCTGCACGGTTGGGTGCAAAGTCGCGGAGCTCTGCGAGTCCCTGGCCCGGCGTGTCCGCCAAGCCGGTTTCTAGCCGCCTGCAGGCGCCTCGGGCAGCACGATGCCCTGCCGGTCCACCCACACGTAGTCATGTCCCGCGCGCTGCCCGCGCCGCAGCGGATTGCGCGTGCAAAAGGCGGCGTAGGCCGGGTCCACGAAACGGTACGTCAGATGTTCGTCGCGCCCCGCCGGGATGCCCAGCCGCGTCGTGCAGATGAGGTAGGGCGGCGACTCGCCGACGTCTTCCACGTACAGGGTGTCGGGATCGAAGCGGCGGGCATCCCAGTCGGGCACTTTCAGGCCCAGCGAGCGGCACAGCAGCGTCTGGCCCGCGCACAGCGCCCCCATGGCCCGGGGCTGGCCCTGCGCATCGGGATTGAGCTCGCGCATGCGCGCCAGCGACTCGGGGCCGGACACCGCGTCCGTCCACGGATAGGCGGATTTGATCAGCACCGCATTGCCGGGGCCGCCGGCGCTGAAATTCAGCGAATCGCCGCCGCGGGCGTAGTACATGTAGATGGTGCCGCCGTCCATGAACAGGGCGCGGCGCTTGTGGGTGTAGCCCAGCGAGGCATGGCTGCCCCGATCTTCCAGGTAGTAGGCCTCGGTCTCGATGATGCGGGCCGACAGCCACAGGCCGCCGACCCGGTGGCGGATCACCTTGCCGGGCAATTCGCGCGCAAGCTGAGCCGCGTCGCGATCGAAGAAGGCGTCCGGGAGGGCGCGGCCCGGCCCATCGTGGCCCGGCCTATCGCGGCCCGGCCTATCGCGGCCCGGCCTATCGCGGCGCGGCCTATCGCGGCCCGGCCGCCCTCCAGCATCAGGCGAAACGTTCGCCGTAGCGCTTTTCACTGAAACCAACGCTCACCTCGCCATCGGGCGTCACCGTGACCGGGCGGCGCACCAGGGCCGGATATTCGGCAATCAGCTTGGCCCACTGGGCATCGGTGTGGGCGGTCTTGCGGTCTTCGGGCAGGTTGCGCCACGTCATGGAGGCGCGGTTGACCAGCTTTTCCCAGCCGCCGACCTGCTCGGACCAGGATTTGAGCGTCGCGGCCGGAACCGGATTGTCGCGGTAGTCCACGAAGGCGTGGTCGACGCCGTGCTCGGAGAGCCAGTCGCGCGCCTTCACGCAGGTGCTGCACTTGGTCAGGCCATACAGGGTGGTTTGCGTCATTTGGATTCGGACTCCTTGCGCCATTGCATGCGGTTGGCGAGGATCACGCAGGTGCCTACCGCCAGGATGAACAGGGTGGCCAGCGCGTTGATCTCGGGCTTCAGGCCCAGGCGCACCCGGGAGAAGACCTCCATGGGCAGCGTGCTGGAGCCGGGGCCGGACAGGAACGACGCGATGACGACGTCGTCCAGCGACAACGTGAAGGACAGCAGCCAGGCCGATGCCAGCGCGGGCGCGATGAGCGGCAGCGTGATCTTGAAGAACACGGTGATCGGCGTCGCGCCCAGGTCCAGCGCCGCCTCTTCCAGCGAGCGGTCCAGGTCGCGGATGCGGGTCTGGATGACGACGGCCACGAACGCCATGCACAGCGTCACGTGTCCCACCCAGATCGTGAACATGCCGTTCTGCTCGGGCCAGCCCAGCGCGCCGCGCACCTCGACAAACATCAGGAGCAGCGAGATGCCCAGCACGACCTCGGGAATCACCAGCGGGGCGCTCAGCATGCCGACATACAGCGAAAAGCCGCGAAAGCGGCCCATGCGCCCCAGCACGTAACCCGCCCAGGTGCCGATGACAACCGCCGCCGTGGCCGTCAGCACGGCAATGCGGAACGACAGCCAGGCGGCGCGCAGCAGCGCGTCGTCATTGACCAGCGAGTGATACCAGCGGAACGAGAACCCGGTCCAGGACGTGACCGAGGGCGATTCGTTGAACGAGAACACCATGAGGCTGAGGATGGGCACGTACAGGAAGAAATAGCCCAGCCCCAGCACCACGGCGCGCAACGTCTTGTTTGGACCGTTCATTCGCGGTCTCCGGCCTGACGCTGCTGCTTGACCTGGCTGTACTGGAAGTACACCAGCGGCACGAGCAGCAGCAACACCATCACACATGTCACGGCCGATGCCATCGGCCAGTCGGCGTTGTTGAAGAATTCATTCCACATCACGCGGCCGATCATCAGCGTGTTGGCCCCGCCCAGCATTTCGGGGATCACGTATTCGCCGACGGCCGGAATGAACACGAGCATGGCGCCCGCGATCACGCCTTGGCGCGACATCGGCACCGTGATCTGCCAGAACGCCTGCCAGGGCTTGGCGCCCAGGTCATAGGCGGCTTCCAGGAGACGCAGGTCCATCTTCACCAGCGTGGCGTACAGCGGCAGGATGAAGAACGGCAGATAGGCATAGACCATCCCGATATACACGGCGAGGTCGGTACGATAGATTTCGAGCGGGCTGGAGATGAGGCCCAGGCTCTGGAGCAGGTTGTTGAGCAGCCCGTCATTGCGCAGGATGCCCACCCAGGCATACACGCGCAGCAGCAGCGAGGTCCAGAACGGCAGGATCACCGCCAGCAACAGCAGGTTGCGCACCCGGGCCGAGGAACGCGCGATGTAATAGGCGATGGGATAGCCCATCAGCACGCAGACCAGCGTGGTGATGCCGGCGATCTTCACGGAGCTGAGGTAGGTCCGGAAGTACTGGTTTTCCGTGAACAGCAGGATGTAGCCGCGCAGGTGCAGGCTGAACTGGATCGCCTCGTCCTGGAACTGCGCCAGCGACGTATAAGGCGGGATGCCGAATTTCATTTCGGCAAAGCTGATCTTCAGCACCAGCAGGAACGGCAACAGCAGAAACAGCACCAGCCAGGCGAACGGTGGCACCACCGCCAGGGTCCGGCCCGACGGGAGCCAGTCGCGGGGCGAAAACCGGATCATGACGCGAGCACCGTCGCGCTATCGGCGTCCCAGCTCACGAAGATTTCTTCGTCGATGCCCGGTGCATCCATCTGGGCAAGCAGGCGGCTAGGCACGCTGGCCTCGACCGTCTTGCCGGAATCCAGGCGGATCTGATACAGCGCATAGCTGCCCATCCAGGCCATGTGGCTGACCATGCCGTGCGCCCAGTTGTATTCGCCTTCGGGTTGCTCGCGTGACACCAGCAGCCGCTCGGGCCGGATGGACACGTGCACTTCCATGCCCAGGGGCTCGCTTACGCCGTGGTTCACGAAGAGCGGACGGGTCAGCTCGGCGCATTCGATGGCCACGTGATCGGGCTCGTCGACCACGATGGTGCCGGTGAACATGTTGGTCGACCCGATGAAGCTGGCGACGAATCGCGAGTTCGGGAAGGCGTAGACGTCCTGGGGCGTACCGCACTGAACGATCTGGCCTTCGGTCATGACGGCCAGGCGGTGGGCCATGGTCATGGCCTCCTCCTGGTCGTGGGTGACCATGATGCAGGTCACACCGACCTGCTCCAGGATCTTCACGAGCTCGATCTGCGTCTTCTGGCGGATCTGCTTGTCCAGCGCCGACATGGGCTCGTCCAGGAGGAGCAGCTTGGGGCGCTTGACCAGGCTGCGCGCCAGCGCCACGCGCTGCTGCTGCCCGCCCGAGAGCTGGTTGGGCTTGCGGCGCGAATAGCCGGCCATCTGCATCAGGTCCAGCGCCTCGAACACGCGGTCATGGATTTCCGCGCGGTCCACGCCTTCCTGCTTGAGGCCGAATGCCACGTTGGCCTCGACCGTCATGTGCGGAAACAGCGCGTACGACTGGAACATCATGTTCACGGGCCGGCGGTACGGCGGCACGTTGGTGATGTCCTCGCCATCCAGCAGGATCTGGCCCGAGGTCGCTTCCTCGAAGCCCGCGAGCATGCGCAGCAAGGTCGACTTGCCACTGCCCGAGCTGCCCAGCAGCGCGAAGATTTCGTTGCGCTTGACGGACAGGTTGACCGAACGCACGGCAACCACGTCGCCAAAGATCTTTACCACGTCGGAGACACGGACGAACTCGTCCGGATCCGCCCCGTGCGGCGCCGAGTAACGGCTATCGTTCATGATGACTAATTTCCCAACTTCAGCTCGGACCACAACTTGTTCTGCAGGCGTGAAATGTTCAAGGGCAGCGCCTTGATCACGTACAGGGTCTTGGAGACCTCGGCCGGCGGATAGATCATGGGATTGTCGGCCACATCCTTGTTCACGTACTGCCGCGCCTCTTTGTTGGCGTTGGGATAGAACATGGTGTTGGTGATGGCCGCATGGACCTTCGGCGTTTCGATGTAGTTGATGAACGCCAGCGCCTCTTCGGGGTGCGGCGCATCCTTGGGAATGACCATCAGGTCGAACCACGCCGGCGCGCCGCCCTTGGGAATGAAGTAGTTCACTTCATAGGGCTTCTTGGCTTCCTGTGCGCGCTTGCGGGCGATCATGACGTCGCCGGAAAAGCCGTAGACCATGCACAGGTCGCCCACGGCCAGTTCGTCGATGTAGCCCGACGAGCTGAACTGGCGGATGTACGGGCGGATCTTCTTGAGCACTTCCATTGCGGCCTGGTAGTCGGCGGCGTTGGTGCTGTTGGGGTCCTTGCCCAGGTACTTGAGCACGGCCGGGAACACCTGCGCGGCTTCGTCCAGCATGGAAATGCCGCACTCCTTCAGCTTGGCGGCGTTCTCGGGCTTGAAGATCATGTCCCAGTTGGCGAGGTCCACGTCGTCGCCCATGATCTGCTTGACCTTGGTGACGTTGTAGCCCAAGCCGTTGGTGCCGTAGCCCCACGGAATGGCGTGTTCGTTGCCGGGATCGACCGTGGCGACCAGCGCCATGACTTCGGGATCCAGGTACTTCCAGTTGGGGATCTTGGACTTGTCCAGCTTCTGGAAC
>DALZRX010000249.1:2056-6371 GCA_032015805.1 Achromobacter sp. | reverse complement strand
TCGGGCGCGGCCTGCGGCTGGGCCTGGGGCTGCGCTTGCGGCGCCGCCTGCGGAGGCGGTGCGCCAAACGCCGGGTTGCGGCGCTGATCCTTCAGGAACGCGTCCACTTCCGTGTCGGAAATCACGATGGTCGAGTCGACCGCGCGCTGGCGAAGGCGATCCGTGCGGATCTCGTCGCGCAGCGATTTGCGATAGCTTTCCCAGGAGGTGCCGGCTTTTTCCAGCTCCTGGCGCAGTTGCGGCACAGTGATCTTGTTGCGCGAGGCGATCGCCTGGATGGCGGTATCGATCTGGTTGTCGTCCACCCGGATGCCCAGGCGGTCGGCTTCATGGCGCTGCACGCGTTCCATGATGAGGCGCTGCAAGACCTGGTGCTGCAGCGTCTGGTCGTCCGGCACCTGGATGCCACGCGCCTTCAGTTCGCTGGCGATGCGCTGCGACGCGTCGCGCAGTTCGCGCAGCGTGATCACGTCCTTGTCGACGATCGCGGCGATGCCGTCCACGAACTGCTCGCCCTTGGGCGCCGGTGCGTCCTTGTTCTGCGAGGCCGGAGCGGAATTGGCGCCGTTCGCGCCCCGAGCGGTCTGCTCGGCCGCGTGGGCGGCGGGCAAGCCGGCGCACAGGGCCAGCAGCAGCGCATTGCCAGAGAGGCGGCGCAAAGAGTGCAACCTACGCATCATTCATACCTTTCAAATGTGGTCCCGGCGGGCACGGGCGGCGTGACGCGCGTGTAACCGGGGATACTTCTGTTCAGCAGGTTCATCGGGTCGGTTCCGAGCGAACCCAGGCCCGTGAGCTCAAGCTGGAAGAACAGCGCGGAGTTGGTGTCCGCCGCCGATACGGCGTAGCGCTGGTAGACCATGCGGCCCACCCAGCAGCAGTCGCCCTTGTACTCCAGGCCGGCGATGGCCTGCGTCACGCGCGGGGACTCCGTCGTGTTGGCCACCGTGCTGGAGGGACCCGAACGCAAAGAATAGTCCACCCGGCCCACACCGTACCAGCGCTTGCTGAACGGCCATTGGACCGCCAGGCTGACCTGGTTCTGGCCCTGGGGCTGGTAGAGGACGCCTTGCTGCGGGTCGCGCTGGTAACGGTAGGCCACGGCAACGGTGGTCAGCCGCTGCGGCGACCAACGCGCGCTGATGAGCCCGCGCGACCAATTGTTGTCGTAAGGGTTGTATTGCGCCGCGACATCGGTATTCAGCGTATCGGTCAGGGCGGCGCTTGCGCCCACCAGGAAGTCCGAACGCACGTTCTCGCGCGGCGTCTCGCCGGGCAGCGTGACCTTCTGGTCCTCGAAGTACAAACGCTGCGCGACGCCCAGCGACATGCGCTCGAAACCCGTGTCGGCATCCAGCCAACGCGTGGTCAGCGCGGCCGTGAGCTGGTTGGCGTTGGCGATGCGATCCCAGCCGCCGGTGTAGATGTTTTCCTCGAAGGCCTGCGAGAAGCTGAAATCCGCCAGCGACGTGTCGTAGACCGGGAGTGTGGATTGGTTGCGATACGGCACGCGCAGGTAATACAGGCGCGGCTCAAGGGTCTGCGTGGAGGACTTGCCGAACAGGGTGGTGTCCCGCTCGAAGATGAGGCCGGCGTCCAGCGACATGATGGGGACGGTGCGCGACTGCGAGCGCGGCAAGCCCGCCGCGTTGCCGCCGTTCAGGCCCAGGGTGTCCACGCCAAACCACTTGGTCTGGTAGTCGGTGTAGTTGACACCGGCCTTGGGGATGATGAACCAGCCCGGACGCACAATGGGATAGGACGCGGTGGCGTACGTCTGCAGGCGGTCGCCATCGGGGTAGCGCAGCGTCGAGCCAAAATCCGGCATGCTGAACCGTACTGCCGTCGTCGTCCAATCGGTGTCGAAACCGCCCCAATCGTATCGGGCGCCACGCAGGTACAACTCGGGCTCTTTGTTGTACGGCGGGATCAGCGGCGCGTCGGGATCCTGCAGCGTCTGGTACTTATAGACCTGGGCGTAGGCGCTCCAGTAGCGCGATGCCCAGCCCACGCGGCCACGCTGCGGCAGATACGTGGTGGACGCCTGGTTCAGCCCCAACTGGGAAATGTCGCGGTAGTAGTTGTCGTCCGAGACCTTGGCCACATCCCAGTCGGTGTAAAAACCGTACGCGAAGGTCTGCTGGTGACGCCACCAGTACATCCAGCGGTCTTCGCCGGTGACGTGGTCGTCGGGCAAATACGTGCCGTCGATGGTGCCCGCGTAGCTCGACCCCATATAGCGGAACTCGCCGCCCAACTGGGTGCCCCGCTTGGAGAAATAGCGCGGTTGCACCGTCAAGTCGTAATTGGGCGCCAGGTTGAAGTAATACGGAATCGAGATGTCGAAGCCGCCCTGGCTGGTCGTGCCGTAGGTCGGAATCAGGAAGCCCGACTTGCGCTCGCGCTTGACCGGGAAGGTCATGTAGGGCGACGCCAAAATGGGCACGTCCTTGAAATACAGCACGCCGCCGCGGGCCACGCCCTCGTTTTCGTCGAAATCGATATCGACCGAATTGGCCTTGATGTACCACGACGGGTTCGGGCACGGGCAGCCGCTGTACGTCACGGTGTGCAGCCGCATCTGCGACCTGCTGAAGATATCCGCGTGATCGGCGACGGCAAAGCCGCCCGTGGCGCCCAGCCAGAAGTTGGGCTTTTCGACCTCGCCGGAATACCGGTCCACGTTGAACTTGGCGTTCGGTCCCGTGACCAGCGTGCCATCGCGCATCATGCGCGCGTTGCCGCGCACGTCGACCTCACCCGTGTCCTTGCGGTAATTGAGTTCGTCACCCTTGATCACGCCATCGATGCGGCGCACCTGCGCGTTGCCGGACAGGGTCAGCTCATAGTCGGGATCGCCCGAAATGGTGTCCGCTTCCATGAACGCGGGGATGCTGTCGTCGGGCAGCCGGTGCATCCGCAGGCCGGGAGACGTGCGCAACTGCGGGGTTGACGTGGCCGACGGCGCGGAAGCAGCGGCGTCCGGACTACCTTGAGCCTGTACGGCTCCGGTGGCGACGCTGACAACGGAGAGGATCAACCACGGAACCTTGCGCACGAATGAAAACAGCCCTTTTTGACCATGGGAGAGCCGGACAAAGGCGCCCACGGGGGGCCAATGCTGACGGAAACGAGCCGGTATTATAGAGAAGCCGCGAACAACGCTCAGCCTAATGTTCGCCGAACTGAAATTTCAGCAATATTGCCCTTCTGACACGGATCTTCCTTGAAAAACGATCACGACCCCCGCCTGGCGCAAGTGCGCAACTGGCTGGAAGGCCTGCCCCCTGCCCTGAACCTGGCCGTGGAAACGCTGCGCCCCGCGTCGGCGGATGCAAGCTTTCGCCGCTACTTCCGGCTGGACGCTGGCGCGCGCACCCTGATTGTCATGGACGCCCCGCCCCAGCACGAGGACTGCCGGCCTTTCCTGCATGTGGACAAGCTGCTGGCCGATGCCGGGCTGAACGTGCCGGCGGTGCTTGCGCAGGACCTGGACCAGGGCCTGCTGCTGCTGTCCGACCTGGGCGAACAGACCTATTACCAGCGCATCCAGGATGGGCTGGACGACGCTGAGCTTCAGAAGCTGTACCGCGAGGCGCTGGCCGCCCTGGTCAAACTGCAGCAGGCCTCGACCGCCGGGTTGGGCACCTACGACAGCGCGCGCCTGGCCGAGGAACTCAAGCTGTTTCCCGAGTGGTACGTGCAAAAGCACCACGGCGTCGCCCTGGACGACAAGACCGCCAACGCCCTGGAAAAGATCTTCGCCCTGCTGTCGGCCAGCAATGGCGGACAGCCGCAAGTGCTGGTGCACCGCGATTTCCATTCGCCCAACCTGATGGTCTGCGACCAGCCGCAATACGGCCCCAACCCCGGCGTCATCGATTTCCAGGATGCGCTGGCGGGCCCCATCACCTACGACCTGGCGTCGCTGGTGACCGACGCCCGCACGACCTGGGAAGAACCGCAGCAACTCGATTGGGCGATCCGCTACTGGGAAATGGCGCGCGCGGCGGGCCTGCCGGTCGATGCCGATTTCGCCGATTTCCATCGCGCCTATGAATGGATGGGCCTGCAGCGCAACCTGCGCATCCTGGGCGTGTTTGCCCGTCTCAACCACCGAGACGGCAAGGCCCACTACCTGGCCCACATGCCCCGCGTGAACGCCTACGTCCGGCAGGTGGCGCAGCGCTACGGCGTCTTCACCCCGCTGCTCCGCCTGCTTGACCGCCTGGACGACCGCCAGGTCAGTGTGGGATACACGTTCTGATGCGCGCCATGATCCTTGCCGCGGGCCGCGGCGAACGCATGCGCCCGC
>DALZRX010000249.1:0-2046 GCA_032015805.1 Achromobacter sp. | reverse complement strand
GGGCGGCAAGCCGCTGATCGTCTGGCACCTGGAACGGCTGGCCGCGGCCGGCATCCGCGACATCGTCATCAATCACGCCTGGCTTGGCCACGAAATCGAGCGCGCGTTGGGCGACGGCGCCGCCCATGACGTGCGCATCCGCTATTCGGCCGAAGCCGCCGCGCTGGAAACCGCGGGCGGCATTGCGCAGGCACTCCCCCTTCTGGGCGACGACCCGTTTCTCGTCATCAACGGCGACATCTGGTGCGACTGGCATCCGGCCGCCGCGCATGACGGCGCGCGCTTCGTCGCGCAGGGCGGCGCCTGGCTGCTGCTGGTCGACAACCCCGCGCATCATCCTGCCGGCGACTTCGTCCTGATGGCCGATGGGCGTGTGTTGGCGCAGGGCGAGCCCCGTTTGACCTTTGCCGGCGTGGGCGTCTACCATCCTTCGTTGTTCGCGGATGTGCCGCGCGGCAAGGCGGCCCCCCTCGCGCCACTGCTCAGGCAGGCGATGGGCCAGGGCCAGGTTCACGGCGCCCGCCATGCTGGCCGGTGGACCGATGTCGGCACCCCGCAACGGCTCGCCGATCTGGACGCCGAACTGGCTGGCACGGCCGTCTGACGGCCACATATTTCACAATATCAACGTGCGCAACGAGGCTTGTCTGCGCACGCTTCGCCCCCGTCCGACGGGGTATTCTCTGACGCTTTGGCATGCGCCTGCCGCCTGCCGACGAGCATAAACACAGGAAGTTTTCTAGGAATGGGGATGTTTGGAAGATCGCAACGGGCCGTGTTCAAGCCCTCCGTATACCAGCCGGGCCAACGCACGCGCCGCATGCCGCGCTGGCTCGTTCTGCTGCTGGTTGGCATTGCGCTTGGCGCGGGCGGCGTGCTCTTCCTGCAAACGAATTACGGTCCGCAACGACTGACCGTCGAACAGTCCGAGCAACTGCACACCGAACTGAGCGCCTCCAACCTGGAGCGGCAGCGCCTGCAGACCCAGCTTGAAGAAGCCACCCAGCAGCGCGACGCCAACAAGACCGGCCACGAAAAGCTGACCAGCGACCTGGCCGAGGCCCGCGCCAAGATCGAAACGCTGAACAAGGAACTGGTGCTGTTCCAGGACGCCATGCCCCCGGACCCCCGCGGCGGCAACCTGGGCATCCGCTCGGCCAGCTTCAAGCGCGCCCCCGGCCTGCTGGACTACCAGGTCCTGGTCATGCGCGAAGACCGCCAGGGCGCGCCCTTCAAGGGCACCTTGACCTTCACCATCGAAGGCTCCTATCCCAATGGCCGCGCCGCCACGGTCACGCCCGAAGGCCCGGCCCTCACGGTCGACCGCTACGACTACGCGCTGGGCCAGCTCAAGCTGCCCGACGGCTTCACCGCCAAGGTCGTGGTGCTGCGCGTGCTGGACGCCAACCAGAAACAGCAGGCGATGCGCATCTACTACGTGCGCAGCTGAGGCCCGCCATCCGGCCCCGAAACCCGTCATCCGGCGGGTTTTTTTACGTCTCAAGAATTTGGTTGCGTGCGCAACTTACGCGGCATATAGTTGCGCAAACAACCAAATCATGGAGACAGCATGACGCTCCCCGCGCACGTTCCCGTCCTGATCGCCGGCGGCGGCCCCGTCGGGCTGACCCTCGCCGCCCTGTTGGCCGAATACGGCATCGCCACGCTTACCGTGGAAGCCGACGAGGGCTATTGCAGCGGCAGCCGGGCCATCTGCATGTCGCGCCGGTCGCAGGAAATCCTGGGCTGGATGGGCGCCGACCGGCCCCTGATCGACACGGGCCTGGCGTGGACGGGCGGACGCAGCTACTTCCGCGACCGCGAGGTCTTGCACTTCCAGATGCCGCACGATCCGCTGCAGCGCTACGCGCCGATGGTGAACATCCAGCAGTACCACGTCGAGGCGTTTGCGCATCAGGCCATGCAGCGCCATCCTGATCTGGCCACCGTCGCCTGGTCGGCGCGCGTTACCGGCGTGCAGCCGGGCCCGGACGGCGTCCTGGCCGAGGTCGAGTCGGGCGGAACGCGTCACACCGTGCGCGCCGA
>DALZRX010000248.1:0-6396 GCA_032015805.1 Achromobacter sp. | reverse complement strand
GCGGCGTTCGACGCCGCTTTTTCATCCCTGCCGTGGTGGGACTTCAAGTCCTCGTGGCTGGCCGAAGAGGACGCGCGGTTGCGCGCCATCGGCGACGTCGTCGCGGCGCCGCCTCAATCGGGCGCCCTGCGCCCGTCGCAGGACGGCAAGCGCGCCATCTGGAGCGCGGCCGTCACCGGCGATGGGCTAATGCTTACCGACGAGGACGAGCGTCACCTGCCGGATGTGGAGACGGTCAACGCCTGGTTCGCCAGGCCGCGCCTGCAAGGTTCCCTGTGTTTGCTGGGCGGCCGGGACGGAAGCTGCACGGCGCTGCTGCGGGACGCGGGGGATGGCGCCAAGATCGCGCTTGCGATCAATCCATCGGATACCCAGCCGGCCAGCATGGACTGGGACGCGCTGGCCCCCATGCTGCCGCCAGCGGAAATTGCCCCGTTCACGCCGCCTGCCGGTCTGGAAGCGCAGGCCACCGCGCTCGGGCCGGGCGACTGCGCCATGCTGATGTTCCAGCCGACGCAGCCCGTGCGCGACGCCGTGCGCCATCACCGTACCCGGGCGGACGATCTTGCGAATCAACGCATCGCGCTCGAGAACATCAGCCCTGCGGTGGATGGCGGCGCCTTCCCGGTAAAGACCATTCCCCATGCGCGCATCGTCGTGCAGGCCGATATCTTCATGGATGGCCACGACCAACTGACTGCGGAGGTTCGCTGGCGGGCCAAGGACGAGTCCCACTGGCACACCGTGCCCATGTCGCGCGGTCTGAACGACCGGTGGGAGGCCGCGTTCCGGCCCCGCCGTGTCGGGGCCCATGAATTCGTCGTCGCTGCCTGGTTCGACGCCTGGCATACCTTCAGCCACGACATCGAGGTCAAGCATCAGGCAGGCCGCGACCTGAGCCTGGAAATCCACGAAGGGCTGGCGCTGTTGCGGGATGCGCTGGCGCGCGCGGAGTCGGGGTCGCTTGCGGGCGCGGACGCCGAACCGGTGCGCAAGGCGTTGGCGGCCTTTGCCGACGCTGACCTCGCCCACCCCACGCCGCCGACGCTCGAACAGGTCGAAGTTCTGCTTGATCCCGAGCTGGCTCAAGCCATGCAGGAGCTGGACGACCACCCCTTCGAAGCCGTCACTGTCATCGCCTACCCGGTGTGGGTCGATCGCGTCCAGGCCTGCCATTCCAGTTGGTACGAACTTTTTCCACGGTCGCAGGCCGCCGAGCCGGGACGCCACGGCACCTTTGACGATGTCATCGCCCGCCTGCCCGACGTGCGGGAAATGGGCTTTGACGTGCTGTACATGCCGCCCATCCATCCGATCGGCCAACGCAACCGCAAGGGCCGCAACAACAGCCTGCGCGCCGAGCCCGGGGACGTGGGCAGCCCATACGCCATCGGGGCTGAGAGCGGCGGACACGATGCCATCGAACCCGCGCTGGGCACCCTGCCCGATTTCCTGAAGCTGGTGGACGCCGCGGCGCAGCAGGGCATGGAGATCGCGCTGGATTTTGCCATCCAGTGCTCGCCGGACCACCCGTGGCTGGCGCAGCATCCGGACTGGTTCTCGTGGCGGCCGGACGGGTCGCTCCGATATGCCGAGAATCCGCCAAAAAAATACGAGGACATCGTCAACGTGGCCTTCTACGGCGGGCAGAACCGCCGCGGCCGCAAGCTCGGCCTCTGGCGCGCGCTGCGCGACGTCGTGCTGTTCTGGGTGAACCACGGCGTGCGCATCTTCCGCGTCGACAATCCGCACACCAAACCGCTGCCATTCTGGCAGTGGCTGATCTGCGAGGTCCACGCCAAGCATCCGGATGTCATCTTCCTGTCCGAGGCGTTTACACGGCCGAAGATGATGTATCGCCTGGCAAAAATCGGCTTTACGCAGTCGTACACCTACTTCACGTGGCGCAACGAGCGGGCCGAACTGGAAGCGTACTTGCAGGAGATTTCGTCTCCGCCCGCCGCAGACTTCTTCCGGCCGCATTTCTTCGTGAACACGCCGGACATCAACCCGTTCTTTCTGCAGACGTCGGGACGGCCCGGCTTCCTTATCCGGGCGGCGCTGGCGGCCCTGGGCTCTGGCCTGTGGGGCGTGTACAGCGGCTTTGAGCTGTGCGAAGGCGCGCCGCTGCCGGGCAAGGAAGAGTATCTGGACTCCGAAAAGTACGAGTTGCGACAGCGCGACTGGCACGCGCCGGGGAACATCCGCGCCGAGATCACCCGGTTGAACCAGATTCGGCGCGCCAACCCCGCGCTGCAGACGCACCGCGGCCTCACGCTTGCCGCCAGCAGCAACAACCGCGTGCTGGCCTTTTACAAGTCCACGCCGGGCCACGGCAACGTGGTGCTGGCCGTCATCAGCCTGGACCCGTTCCAGGCACAGCAGACGCGGATCGAAGCGCCGTTCTGGCTGTTCGGCGAGGCCGATGCCGGGCAGTTGACGGCCGAAGACCTGCTGACAGAAAGCCGCGAGACCTGGCACGAGAAGCACCGCACCCTGACGCTGACCCCCGATCAACCTTATCGCGTGTGGCGGCTTTCGCTGCACGGATGAAGCCCGCGCCCAACGCCATGATGAGTAAAGCCCAACCCATTCAGGACGATCCCCTCTGGTACAAGGACGCCGTCATCTACCAGCTTCACGTCAAGTCGTTCTTCGACTCGAACGGTGATGGCGTCGGCGACCTGCCGGGCCTGATCTCCAAGCTGGACTACATTGCCAGTCTCGGTGTCAATACCATCTGGCTGCTGCCGTTCTACCCGTCGCCGCGCCGTGACGACGGGTACGACATCGCCGACTACCGCGGCGTGCATTCGGACTACGGCACCATTGCCGACGTGCGCAAGCTGATCCGCGCGGCGCACGCCCGCGGCTTGCGCGTCATCACCGAGCTTGTCGTCAATCACACGTCGGACCAGCACCCCTGGTTCCAGCGGGCGCGCGCGGCCAAGCCCGGATCGGCGGCGCGCAATTTCTATGTCTGGTCCGACAACGACAAGGCCTACGCCGGCACGCGCATCATCTTCTGCGACACCGAGACGTCGAACTGGACGTGGGACCCGGTGGCAAACGCCTATTTCTGGCACCGCTTCTACTCGCACCAGCCGGATCTCAACTATGACAATCCGCAGGTGCTCAAGGAAGTGCTGTCCGTCATGCGCTATTGGCTGGACATGGGCGTGGACGGCTTGCGCCTGGATGCCGTGCCCTACCTGGTCGAACGCGAGGGCACCAACAACGAGAACCTTCCCGAGACGCACGAAGTGCTCAAGCAGATCCGGGCGGTGATCGAGGCCGAGTATCCGGGGCGCCTGCTGCTGGCCGAGGCGAACCAGTGGCCGGAAGATGCGCAGGAGTACTTCGGCGCCGGCGACGAGTGCCACATGTCCTTCCACTTTCCGCTGATGCCGCGGATGTACATGGCCATTGCGCAGGAAGACCGCTTTCCGATCACCGACATCATCCGCCAGACGCCCGACATTCCGGCGACCTGCCAGTGGGCCATCTTTCTACGCAACCACGACGAGCTGACCCTGGAAATGGTGACCAGCCGCGAACGCGACTACCTGTGGAACGTCTACGCCTCGGAGCCGCGCGCCCGTATCAATCTGGGCATCCGGCGCCGGCTGGCGCCGCTGCTGGAACGCGACCGCCGCCGCGTCGAGCTGATGAACAGCCTGCTGCTGTCAATGCCCGGTACGCCGGTGCTGTACTACGGCGACGAACTTGGCATGGGCGACAACGTGCACCTCGGCGACCGGGACGGCGTGCGTACGCCCATGCAATGGTCGCCGGACCGCAATGGCGGGTTCTCGCGCGCCGATCCCGAGCGGCTGCCGCTGCCGGTGTTGATGGGGCCCTTGTACGGCTATGAGGCCGTCAACGTCGAGGCCCAGCAGCGCGATCCGCACTCGCTGCTCAACTGGACGCGCCGCCTGCTCGCCCAGCGCGGCCAGAGCCACGCCTTCGGACGGGGCTCGCTTCGCTTCATATTCGCCGGCAATCGCAAGATCCTGGCCTACCTGCGGCAATGGGAAGAGACCACGATCCTGTGCGTCGCCAACCTGTCGAACGCGGCCCAGCCCGTCGAACTGCACATGCAGGAGTTCGCGGGACGGGTGCCGGTCGAGATGCTGGGCGGCACGCCCTTCCCCGCCATCGGCGAATTGCCTTATCTCTTGACGTTGCCGCCTTATGGCTTCTATTGGATGGACCTGAGCCAGGATGCCGCGCCGCCCGGATGGCACGCGACGGCGCCCACCCAGATGCCCGAACTGATCACACTCGTGCTGAAGACCCGCGGCGGGGCGGCCCTGACCGACTCCTCGCGCGCCACGCTGGAACGCGAAATCCTGCCGCAGTATCTGGCCCGCCAACGCTGGTATCCGGGTTCTGAGCCGCCCAAGCGCGCGCGACTGGCCTACGCGACGCCGTTCTCCTCGGCGGACGGCGAGTACTACTGGGCGGAGGTCGAACCCACGGACGCGGAAACGGGCGTGCGGGCGCAGGCGCCCTTCGTGTTGGTATGGGACGAAACCGCCGTCATCCAGTACGCCATCGCCCGCGTACGCCGTGGCGCCGAAGTCGGCGTGCTGGCCGACGCATTCCTGCAACGCGGATTCGTGCGCAGCACGCTCAAGGCCCTGCAGGCCGGGGCCGAGTTGGACGGGCGCAGCGGCGGCAAACCCGGCGAGAAGCCTGGCGTGATCCGCTTCCTGCCCGAAGCCGGTTTGAAGGACATGGACTTTGACGGCGACGTGGACATGCACTGGCTGTCCGGAGAGCAGTCCAACAGCTCGGTCATCGTCGACAGCGCGGTGATCCTGAAGCTGATCCGCAGCGTGCAGCCGGGCGTCTCTCCCGAATCGGAGATGACACGCTTCCTGACCCGGGCTGGCTATGGGAACATTCCGCCCCTCCTTGGCGAGGTGCAGCGCATCGATGCGGACGGCGTCGTGCATACGCTGGCCGTCGCGCATGGCTACGTGGCCAACGAAGGCGACGCGTGGAGCTGGACGCTGGACTACCTGAAGCGCACGCTGGCCAACGCGCTGCTGGTGGGCAGTTCCCCTGAGGAATTCGAGGAGATCCTGCAGGGCTACGCCGTCATGGCCGCGACCATCGGTGAACGCCTGGGCCAGATGCATACCCTGCTGGCCGCACCCACCGACGATGCAGAGTTCCAGTCGCGCCCCGCCAGCCAGTCGGATGCCGAGACGCGGGCCGGGCAGATTTGTGCGCTGCTGGACCGCGCCGAGAAGAATCTGCGCGCGGCGCTGGACAAGCTCGAAGAACCGTCGCGCGCCTGCGCCGCATGGTTCTTCGAACATCACGCGCGCATCGCCGAGCGGGTGGGCGCCATGGCTCGGGCCGAAGAAGGATCCCCCTGGCTGCGCATCCATGGCGACTTTCACCTGGGCCAGGTGCTGGTTGCACAGACCGACGCCTACCTGATCGACTTCGAAGGCGAACCCATCAGCAGCCTGGAGGCACGCCGTTCGCTCTCGTCGCCGTACAAGGACGTGGCCGGCATGCTGCGCTCGTTTGATTACGCGGCGGCGTCGATCGCGCGAACCGATCTGATCGGCGGCGCGCATCTGGACGCCAATGCCGGCGCGGACGATGTAAACGCGCCTGCCGTTGCGCCTGCCGAACAACGCGATGCGCTGTTGTCGCGTTTCCGGCAACAGGCGTCGGATGCCTTCCTGCAGGGTTATCGCGGCGCGCGCGGTGGCGATCTCGCCGGCACCGCCAGCCGGGACGACACGTTGATCGCGCTGGCGCAGCTTGAAAAGGCTGCCTACGAGGTGAGCTACGAAGCAGCCCACCGCCCGGACTGGATCTCGATTCCGCTATGCGCCCTGACTGAACTGGCGCGCAGCGTCCTCCTGACCGCCGCCATTGACGCCGAAGGAAAAACGCCATGAGCGGAGCCTACGCCCCTCACTCTTCCGCCGCCGCGCAGGGCGGCCACATCGACGCGCAGGAACTGACCGCGCTGGCTCACGGGCTGCATGACAATCCTTTCGGCGTGCTCGGACCGCACGAGGGCTGGGTGCGCGTCTTCGTGCCTGGCGCATCCGCCGTTGAGGTGCTGGATCCGGACGGCGAGCGCACCCCCCTGGAGGAGCAGGCGCAGGGCCTGTATGTCGGCCGCGTTCCCTATGCACAGGCCGGCGACGGCGCCTCCTACCGCCTGGCAATCCGCTGGCCCGCGGCCGAACAGATCACCGCCGACCCCTACGCCTTTGGCGCCTTGCTTAGCGAAGAGACCCTGCAACGGCTGGCGCAAGGCTCGTGGCGCGAAGCCGGTGAAGTGCTGGGCGCGCATCTGGTCGAAGTGGACGGCGTGAGCGGCCTGCGCTGCGCGGTGTGGGCGCCGAACGCCCGGCGCGT
>DALZRX010000247.1:2620-6399 GCA_032015805.1 Achromobacter sp. | reverse complement strand
CGCCCGCGGCCGTTCAGGCCGAGATGCACGCCAAGCGCGCACCCCGCGCCCGCGCGGCAGAAGACGCGGCGCCTCTGCCCGAACCGGAGGCGATTGAGGTCTCCACCGCCCAGGTGCAGAACGCCGCGACGAGCGCGTCCTTCCAGATCAAGAACCCCGCCTCGCTGCTGTCCGACAACACCACGCAGCGCGTCGCCATCGCTACCGCCAAACTGCCGGCCGGCCTGCAATATCAGGCCACGCCCGCGCTGCGCGAGACCGTGTACCTGACGGCGCAGGCCAGCAACAACACCGACTTTCCGTTCCTGGCGGGTCCGCTCAATACCTTTCTGGATGATGCATTCGTCGCCTCGGGCGCCATGAAGGCGGTCATGCCGGGCGAAAAGCTGGAACTGGCGCTCGGCGCGGACGAGGGCATTTCGATCAAGCGCCAGCTTGTGAACCGATACACCGAGAGCACCGGCTTCTCGGGCAGCGGCAAGCGCGTCACCTACGAGTACAAGATCACCGTCAAGAACAACAAGGCCACCAAGGAACAGGTGTCCTTCAAGGACCGCCTGCCCATCTCGCGCAACGAAAAGATCGTGGTCAAGCTGCTGTCGCCCGCCGATCGTGACATCAAGCGCGAGGAAGACGGCAAGCTGGTCTGGGATTGGGAATTGGAGCCGGGCAAGTCGCGCGAGACGGTATTGAAGTTTTCGGTGGACTACCCGGGCGACATCGACGTGGCCGGCCTGTGACGCGCCTAGCGCATCTGGAAGGCCTCCTGGTGAAATAACCGGCGCACCGGCATTCCGCGTTGGTGCAATCCGTCCTTGAGTGCGTCGGCAAAGCCCGCGGGACCACAGAACCACACGCTGGGCCAGGGGCCGCCTGCTTGCCGCGCCTGGGCTAGTTCGGCGGCCGTCAAGGGACCTTGCTCATCGCTGTACCGCACGTCCAGCTTCACGTTGGGCACGCGAATGCAAAGCTCGCGCAGCCGGTCCGCAAACGGTGCGTCCGCCGCGTTGCGCGCGCAGTAGTACAGCATGGCCTCGGGCGCGGCCTCGGGCCGTTCCTGCAAGGCTTCCAGCCAGGAGATGAAGGGCGTGACGCCAATGCCCGCGCCCACCCACACTTGCGCGCGTCCATCATCGCGCCGGTAATCGAAACAGCCGTACGGCCCTTCAATCGTCACGGCTTGGCCCACCGCCAGGGTTTTTTGAAGGCGCCGTGTGTAGTCGCCAAGCGCCTTGATTGAAAATTGCACCCTGCCCGAACCATCGTCCGCGCCCGATACCGTGAAGGGATGCGCGCCTTCCTTGCGGTGAGCCGTCAGGAAGGCGAACTGACCGGCGCGATGGTGCCAATCGCCTTGCACGCGGCACGTCACCCGCAGGATGTCATCCGAAAGATGCTGGACCTCCAGCACGGTTCCCTTGTAGCGGCGCGCCTGTCCGATGCGGCCTGTCAGCGCCATGATCGCGCACACCGTACCCACCGCGGTGGCGACGCCGATCAGCCATCCGGCCGGCTGCCACCACCAGGCGTCAGGCGTGAGCACCACGCCATGAAATGCCGCCACCAGGAAAATCACCGCGGCAATGCGATGGACCTGGCGCCAGATGTGGTACGGGAACCGGTGCCAGAGCGTCAGCAACACCATCGCAACCAGAATCCAGACTGCCCATTCGCCTAAGTCTTTGGCGGAGCCGCGGAACACGTCCAGCATGGCCGCCGCACGGGGCGTCTTGGGTGCTGGGTCGAACACCGCAAGCAGCAACGGCTTGCCCAGCTTGATGAGGTAATGCGCCGCCGCGAGCGCCGTGGCAAGGATGCCGCACCATTTGTGCAGCCGGTACATCTTGTCCAGTCCGTCCAGGCGCCTTTCCAGCCACATCGGCCTGACCGACAGCAGCATGATCAGCGCCATCAACACATAGGCGGCCAGACCCGTCAGCAGGATGAGCTGGTCGCGCCACGTCCAGACGTTGAATACGGCGGGCGGCCGCAGCCAGAGGGCGCCGGCCCACGCCAGCGCGCTGACGGCTAGGACCGGGAAAATAATCCGACGCATCGGCATTGCTCCCAATAAATCCGCGGCTCCGGTGAGGAACCGCAGAAATAATGGTAGTTCCGGCGCGCACCGTTCTTGCCGGAACCCCGGCCGCCCGTTGACGCGAATCAACAACATCCGGCAAAAACCGGC
This sequence comes from Achromobacter sp., assembly GCA_032015805.1. Taxonomy (GTDB): domain Bacteria; phylum Pseudomonadota; class Gammaproteobacteria; order Burkholderiales; family Burkholderiaceae_B; genus Achromobacter. The sequence goes on along the minus strand of DALZRX010000247.1, from coordinate 4,211 downwards.
GCCGCGCGGCTCAGTGCGTACGGCAGAACGCAATGAAATCGTCGGGTTCCAACGGCACGGAAATGCCGTAGCCCTGCGCCACATCGCAGCCCAGCTCGCGCAGGAGCTGCACGTCGCGCTCCTGTTCCACGCCTTCGGCCACCACGCGGCGACCCAGTACCCGTCCCATCTCGATGGCGGCCGCCACGACGGCGCGTGAAGCGGGCTCGCGGTGCATGTGGACAATGAAGTCCCGGTCAATCTTCAACTCGTTGAACGGCATGGCGGAAAACAGCCGCATGGACGCAATGCCCGCGCCAAAGTCATCCATCGCCAGTTCGAAACCCCGGACCCGCAACAGGTTCAGCGTGGACGACAGCGCCAGCCAGTCGGTCACGGGCTCGTCCTCTGTGAGTTCCACCTTGATCAGCGTGGCCGGCAGTCCCGCCTGTCCCACCTTCTGTTCCAGCAACCCCGGCAGGTCGCGCGAGCACAGCGTGGACGCAGACGCATTGATGGCGACCGGCACCGCGATGTCCTCATCCTGCATCCGGCGCAGCACGTTGAGGACGCGATCGGTGACGCGGCTAAAGAGCATGCGGTCCATGCCCAGCCGATGAGCCGCGGGCACGAAGTCGGCGGCGGAGATCGACCCCAGCCTGGGGTCGACCCAGCGCGAGAGCGCCTCGGCCGCCACCACCCTCCCCGTCGACAGGCTGATCTGGGGTTGCAGCACCACGCTCATGCCATTGCCCGACAGCAGTGCTTGGCTCAACGCGGCCTCCATCACTTCGCGCCGCACGGATTTGGGTTTGTCCGGCGACGCGGATTCGTCGTCGATGCTGTGCAGCGCGTTCTTGATGGCCTGCTGCATCGCCATGCGCGACACGGGCTTGGACAGCGCTTGCGCGGACGGGCACCCGGCCTGCAGGGCCAACCGCACGTGCGACTGCAGCAGCTCGTCACTCAGGCTGCTGATCCAGATGATGGGCGGCATGCTTTTCAGCCGCCCGGCATCCACCAGCCGCCGCAGATCGTTGGGCAGGCGCGTGCCATCGCCTTCACCCATCACGATGTCGCTGATCAACACGTCGTAGTACTGGCGCGTGATCGCGCCAACGGCCTCGATGCTGCTTCCCAGGCCCGCCACGCGCCGGTACCCCAACGCCAGCAGCATGTTCTGCAGGTAGGCGCGTTCGACGGGGTGATCTTCCACGAGAAGGATCCGTCGGGACGCGCCGGCATCGGATTTTGGCATTGCTGACCGTCCTGGGACCTGTACACACCGAAAGAAGCCGCACTGGGCCCCCACCTGCGCCTGCCGCGGGCCGGCGCCGCCGGCCGCCTGAGAGCGTGGAACAATGCTAAGGCATCCTCGCGAAACGTGTCTTTATCGATAACGGGTTAATTCAGCTCGCCGCCGATAGTCGTAGCCGCCGGGGCATCCGCCGTCCGGCGCCGTTCATTGGGGCCTGTCCCCGCGGCACGATCAGGCCGCTGCCCCCCATCCGCCTCCGCCTTCCGCGGGTGCGATAATGGCGGACTTTCCCGCATTTACGGCACGGAGCTTCCCTTGACCCGCATTGACGATCCCCTGCACGACCGCGAGGTC
>DALZRX010000247.1:0-2610 GCA_032015805.1 Achromobacter sp. | reverse complement strand
AGCTTCCGCATCAACGAAGGCCTGCGCCGCGCCCGCGAACTGCTGCTGGACATCGGCGGCCTGGGCCTGCCCATCGCCACCGAATTCCTGGACCTGCTTAGCCCGCAATACATCGCGGACCTGATCGCATGGGGCGCCATTGGCGCACGCACCACGGAAAGCCCGAGCCACCGCCAGCTCAGCTCCGGCCTGAGCTGCCCGCTGGGCTTCAAGAACGGTACCGACGGCGGCGTGCAGATTGCGGCCGACGCCATGGTGGCCGCCAGCGCAAAGCATGCGTTCATGGGCATGACCAAGATGGGGATGGCCGCCATCTTCGAAACCCGCGGCAACCAGGATACTCACGTGATCCTGCGCGGCGGCAAACAAGGCCCGAACTACGACGCCGCCAGCGTGGACGCCTGTTGCGCCGCGCTACGCAAGGCCGGCCAGCGTGAACAGGTCATGATCGACTGCTCGCACGCCAATTCCAACAAGTCCCACCTGCGCCAGGTTGACGTGGCCAACGATATCGCCGCCCAGCTCGCCCAGGGCGACAGCCGTATCACGGGCGTCATGATCGAAAGCCACCTTGAGGAAGGCCGGCAGGACCAGAAGCCTGGCCAGGCGCTGCGTCCTGGCGTGTCCATTACCGACGCCTGCCTGGGCTGGGCGCAGACCGAGCCGGTGCTCGACGTCCTGGCCCTTGCCGTGCGACAACGTCGCGAGAAGCTGGCCGCGCAGGGCTGATCATCGGACGGGGGCCGGCACTTGCGCCGGCTGTTACAGCACGGCGCTGAAACAATTGGTATCATGCGGCTCGTGTCAAAGACGGAAGCTTTTTCTCCCAGGTATGGATCGTTCTCGCCTAGTAGCGGCCCCGCCCGCCCCATCCGCCCCCCTGCGCCCCAGCATATTCGTTTACACCGAAGAACAACGCGGCAATCAGATGGTCGAGTCACGTGTGCTCGGCATGATGTCCGATATTTCAGGGTCGGAAAAACTGATCGTCGTGGAGGATCCGTTTCACGGATTCAAGTACGTCTATCGCATTGACCACGAAAGCAACAACCTGGACGCGGCGGCCATTACCGAGCTCGATGAGACCTTGTTCAATGGCAAATCCTCGGTCGAGATCAATGCCATGTCTTACCGGCTGGGCACGGCTGAGAACGCCATGAAGCTCCTTCGCGGCAAGACGCGCTGGATCCAGGACAAGGGCTCGGTGCTGTCGGTGCTGCTGCAAAATGCTGCTGCGCGCAAGACGCGCTTTGCGCCGGGCCGGATTGAACGCGATCGGATGCGCAAAGTGCCCGATGGTGTGCCGGTGGAATTACTCCCTTCGTAGTCAGGACGGTATCCAGCCTCGTTTTTCTTATCCACAGAATTTGTGGATAAGAAAAACGCAAACGCACGGCTGATGGCCTTTCGGGCGATGCGCAACGGACTGCGCAATTTTTGATCAACCCCCTTTTGCCCGTGATCCGGATCGCATCCGTGATCCATGCCGCGCCGCCGCAACGGCGGGGGATGATATTCTGCGCGCAAGCACGCCGGTTACGAACACCGTGATCCCTTGATGTCCGCGCGGACGCGGCCCCATAGCCACCCACTAGCATGCAGAGAAGATACCTGTTCGCCCAAAGAGCGCGTGAGCGCGCCGCGCCGTGACCATCATCGTCGTCGACGACCACGGGGATTGGCGCGATTCCATCGCCGAGTTCATCCACGACCTGGGCCTGGACAAAGCCATCCTCACCGCGGGTTCGCTGGCCGAGCTGGACCGCCTGTTGCTGACCGTCACGCCTGCGATCCTGGTGCTGGACGCCATGCTGCCCGATGGCGATGGGCTCGCGCGCGTGTCGCACCTGCGCACGACGTATCCGTCCATGGGCATCATCATGCTCACGGGGCGTCTTTTAAGCGAAGACAAGGTGTCCGGTCTGAGCCTGGGCGCCGACCACTACCTGACTAAACCCGTCAACCTGGCCGAGCTGGGCGCCACCCTGGTGGCGCTATCGCGCCGTCTGCGCGTGGTGCCGGCCGTCGATGCCGATGACGCCCAATCGGGCGCATGGCGTTTCGATCCCGCGCGCCGCACGTTGACTTCGCCCGGCCAGGTCACCGTCGACATCACCGACACCGAAAGCCGCCTGATCGGCGCGCTGATCCAGGCAGCACCGCTGCCGCTGTCGCGCGCCCGTCTCGTCGAAGCGCTGGGCGCCAGCGCGCAGGCCTACGACACGCACAGGCTGGACGCCCACATGCACCGGCTTCGCCGCAAGCTGCGCGCGCAGGCTGGCGGCGACCTGGGCATTCGCACCGTTTACGGCGTGGGCTACGTATGCACCACGCCCGTCACCATCGTGGGCAATCAGCCCAAACTCTGAAAGCGCCCTCATGAACGCCCCTCTCCGCCCCCGCCGCTCGGTTCTCTACATGCCCGGCGCCAATGCGCGTGCGCTGGACAAGGCGCGCACGCTGGACGCCGATGCCCTGATCCTGGACCTGGAAGACGCCGTGGCGCCCGACGCCAAGGCGCAGGCCCGCGCACAGGTCGCCGCCGCGCTGCGCGAAGGCGGCTACGGACGGCGCGAGTGCATCGTACGCGTCAATGCGTTGGATACGCCC
>DALZRX010000246.1:0-6423 GCA_032015805.1 Achromobacter sp. | reverse complement strand
GACCGAGATCGCCCAGCGACTGGAGGAACTCGACCTAGCGCATGCGCAGCTGCGAGCCGTCTTCGCACAACTCGCTGCCGACCAGCGCCAAGCTGCCAGCGAATGGCAGTCCGCGCCCACCGACGACGCCCTGCGCGCCGCGCACCTGCAAGCCAGCACGCGTGTGCGCGAACTCAATGCGGCCAGACTGCGCCTGGACCAGGCCGAGCACGCCCTGCGCAGCGCCATCCAGCAATGGGAAGCAGCCAGCCAGACCATGGAGCAGGACGCCCGGGATCTCGCGCTGCCCCCGGCGCGCGACGCTCTGCGCACCATCGATCAGGCGCTGGTCGCCTTCGGCGATCGGCTGCATGCCCTGGCCAGTGCCACGCGCTCCTGCCACGACGCCTTGGCAGAACACCGCCAACAAGTCGAACGCGAACAGCAAGCGCGGACAGATGCCGAACACGCGGCTGAGCAAGCGGCCGAACGCGATCTCCTGGCCGAAGAAGCCCGCATCCGCCTGCAGACGCTGCGTGAATCTGTCGGCGCCAAGGTCGAAAAACTGCAGCAGCGCATCCGCGATGCCCGACAGGCCGTCAGCAGTGCAGATCTGGAACTCAAGTCGAGCAACGAAGCGCTTCGCCTTGCAGGCGAAACGCGGGCCCGGGCCGAACAGAAAGTCGAGGCCTCCGACGCCATCCTGAACGAGCGCGTCGCCTCGCGCCAGCAAGCCATCGAGCACTGGCAGGGCTTCGCCGCCACCGGCCTGCTCGAAATCGCGCTACCCGATGCCGAACTGCCGCCGCAGGCTGCGCCCTGGACCATCGAACCCGCCCTGGCCCTGGCACGCCGCGCCGAACAGGCGCTGCTGCAGGTCAAGGACGACGACGACGCCTGGAACCGCGTGCAGAACCTGGTGTCGCAGGACTACACCGAACTCGGCCGCGCGCTGGCCGCGCTCAGTCACCGCGCCCAGGCCGAAACCAGTGATTTCGGCCTGATCGTCAGCATCGTCTACCAGAACCGGCCCGAGCGCCCCGACCAACTGGGCACGCGCCTGGCCGGCGAAATCGCGCAGCGCCGGGGACTGCTGACCGCCCGCGAACGAGAGGTGCTGGAGAACCACCTGCAGGCCGAAATCGCCAGCGCCATCCACAAGCTGCTGCGCGACGCCGAGCAACAGGTGCTGGCCATCAACGAAGAACTGGCCAAGCGCCCGACCTCCACCGGCGTGCGCTTCCGGCTGCTGTGGGAGACCTTGCCCGAAAGCGGCGATGGCGGCGCCCCGGTCGGCCTCAAGGCCGCCCGCCAGCGCCTGCTCAACACCAGCACCGATCTGTGGAGCGTCGAGGATCGCCGCGTGGTCGGCGAAATGCTGCAACAGCGCATCGCCGTCGAACGCAGCCGCGCCGACGCCGACCAGGGCGGCAGCCTGCACGAACAACTGGCACGCGCACTCGACTATCGCCGCTGGCACCGCTTCCGCGTCCAGCGTTGGGACGGACAATGGCGCCCGTTGTCCGGCCCGGCCTCCAGCGGCGAACGCGCCCTGGGCCTGACCGTACCGCTGTTCGCCGCCGTCTCCAGCTACTACTCCCAGGCCGGCCACGCGCATGCGCCGCGGCTGGTCCTGCTTGACGAAGTCTTCGCCGGCATCGATGACGCCGCGCGCCATCACTGCTGGGCGCTGATCCGCGAATTCGACCTCGACTTCGTGGTCACCAGCGAACGCGAATGGGCCTGCTCGGCCGAATTGCCCGGGGTGGCGATCGCCCAATTGCAACGCCACGAAGGCATCGACGCCGTGCATGTCTCGCGCTGGACCTGGGACGGCCGCGCCAAGCGCCAGGAGTCCGACCCCGACCGCCGATTCCCGCCTGCCACCTGAGCTGCCCCGCTTGATCTGCCCCGTTTGAGCCCGACCCGCATGTCCGCCGACGCCACGCGACCAAACGATCCGCCCGACCCGCGCCTGCAACGCCTGCTGGGCGGCGACGCCCTCGCCCCGCTGCGCCTGCGGCTGCGCCGCTACTTCGAGCGCATCGGCCCCGATGCCAGCGCATCGACACTGCGGCTGGACGGACTCGCCCCCGCCGCACACCAAGCGCTCTGCCAAATGACCGGCAGACCCGCACGACCGGCGTGCTCGATGACCCTGGACATCCACCAACTGGACACGGCATTGCGCGCGGCCGGCCTGGCGAACTCTCTGCGCGACGCACTGGAACACCTGGACGGCCCGATCCTCGACAAGACCCGGCAGCGCCTGCAACTGCAGGCGCGCTGGGCCGCCGCGACCGACGCGGTCGATGCGTGCCCGCTGTTGCGGGATTGGTTGAACACACCACCGGCCCCGCCGCTGCTCAAGCGCCTGAGTCGTGCCCCGGAAAATGCCATGCCATTGTTGAACGCCGCCGACAGCGTACTGCGTGCTCTTCCAGCGCAGGGGCAGCCTCGCTCACAATTGGCGGCCAGCCTGCTCGGCGACGCCCATGCCCTCGACGCTGGGCGACCGGTGGCCACCCTCGTGCTCGCCGCTTGGCGGCATTACGAACGGCAACACCCAACAAACCACGAAACCAGGGAGAACCCAGAAGATGCTCCAAAAGCAGAAGGCGTGGAGGAGCGTCAACGCGACATCTGGGCACGTGCCGGCATCCTGGTCAACGAATTGGCCAGGCCAGCACTCTTCCTCAATCTGCCGGTGGCCACCTCCCAAGGAGCGCTGGGGCATCCAGGCGAGCCGTCGTACATTTCGCTGCGGCAATTACTTCGAGCCAGCCCGATCTGGTCCGTCGCCGATCGCATCGTCCATGTCTGCGAGAACCCCAACTTCCTCGCCATCGCAGCCGATCAGTTGGGCGCTAACTGCGCTCCACTGGTCTGCACGGACGGCATGCCATCGGCCGCGCAACGTATCCTGCTAGATCAATTGCAGGCCGCGGGCGCAAAGCTGCTCTATCACGGAGACTTCGATTGGCCGGGCATCGGCATCGCGAATTTCGTGATCCGCACCTGGAATGCAAATCCGTGGCGAATGAGCACCCAAGAATACGAAGCTGCCGTAAGTTCCACCGCACGCGTGAGGCATCAGCTTGGTGCCATACCCGTCAACGCCGACTGGGATATTCATCTCGCAACCGTCATGCAGAATCGTGGCACTGCCATCGCAGAGGAAGCCATAGCAACCATTCTGATTGAAGATCTACGCATACCAGGTCCGGCAGAAACTGATTGACCTTCACCGAATTACTCCGATTCACCGATGCTTTGCGCCAACCGGATGCGCCATGCCATAGCGCGACGATTTACGCTGGGACCCTACCCGCCCACTCGATCATCAATGGAGATCGTAAGCCCGCGTGGTTAAAAGGATTTTCGACGATCGACATCAGCTTTACCGTCGCCGCATACCGTCAAAAAATCGCGCTTAGTACTGGCGCGGGAGATGGAGCGATTTTCGGTGCATCGACGGTTTCGATTGCATTGTCCATCGACTCCAATCTTACATTCCCTCTCCAAGACACGAAAGCACCGCACTACACCACTTACTTCGACCATGCGTTTGACAGTGATTCCGCCTGCTTCAGCACCAGTTCGATTGCTGCATCCTCACCCACCGGTGGGTACTTCCACTTCTTCAGCGTGCGTCGCACCGGAATCGCAGCTTGGCGCGGACGCTTTCGCGCTTCTGCCAATCCACCGTGGTGCTGTTACGCAGCTTCTCGGTGATCTCGACGGCAATCTTCTTCAAGGCGTCGTCACCCAACTCCCGCACGGCGCTTTCGTTATTGGCCAGCGCATCGTAGAAGGCGATCTCGTCCGGGTTCAGCCCCAGCGCCGCCTCACGCTCCAACGCCGCCTGGAAGTCCTTGGCCATCTGGATCAGTTCCTCGATGACCTGCGCCGTCTCCACCGCGCGGTTGTGGTACCTGCGCAGGGTTTCCAGCAGGCGGTCGCCGTACTTCTTCTCCTGCACTACGTTGTTGCGCAAGGAAGCGCTGCTTACCGTCCTTCAGCCCCAAGATATGGTTGGCCACAAGCACCAACAGTTGGCATACCCCCCTCCTTGCCTTATTCGTCTGATTCTTCTTTATTGGCAGGTTTCAACCGCTTCTTCCACTGCTCTAACCTGGAAGATACGATGGTTCTGGCGTCATCCACTTTTTGATCCAATACCGCCCTCCGGACTACTCCCAGACAGAACTCTTCCACCTCTGAAAAACTGAGGCCCAAAAGCCTTTTTGCGACGATCTCAGCGGCCAAACCAAAATTGACTTTGCTGCGTTCGCTGATCGAGGCGACGAACGCGGTCAACTGCGCGCGGGTGGGTAGTGGAAGTTCCAATCGAACCTGAAAGCGCCGCCAAACGGCCCTATCCAAAAGCTCTGGGCGACTGCTAGCAGCAACGACCACCACATAGTCCGGAAGGTCATCGAGTTGAAGCAGCGAAGAGCTGACGACACGCTTGATCTCTCCCGTTTCGTGTGTGTGTCCTCGCTCTTTTCCCAATGTCTCGAATTCGTCGAAGAACAACACGCAGCGCCGCGTTCGAGCGAAGTCAAGCAAGGCTTTTAAGCGGACAGACGTTTCGCCTAGGTGGCTGCCAATCAACGACTCATAGCGCACAACGATCAGCGGCACCATCAACTCAAATGCCAACGCTTCAGCAACCTACGTCTTGCCGTTCCCTGGCGCGCCAGCCAGCAGGATTCGATGCCTTGGGCTTAAGCCGTGAGCACGTAGCAACTCAGCACGATGCTGTTCTTCCACAACTTCTCGTAACTGCACACGAATACTGTCGCTAAGCACCAAACTTTCCAGCGAACGCTCTGGCGTCAACTCGGCAATCAGATCTTTCTGCGCGATGCCGCCAGTTTGGGCTGATCGCGTCGCCGCTGCAGAAGACTGGAACAAAGTCGGCTGATGGGCAGCCGCTCCCAATGCCTTTTCCGGGCGGTCGGCCAAGATTCGGTGCCCCTTGCCACGTTCTTCTTGAATCAAGGCTTCGGTCGACTTCCGAAAAGAAGGCTGGTCGCCGCCACTGGCTGCTCTCACCAAGGCGACCAAAGTATCAGCTTGCGCCATGTGGGTTCACCTTGATGCAATATTTGGGTAAAACTGTCGCGGGTTGATAGATTGCCAGCCGTACGACTGCTGGGCTGATTTCGTTTATTGTCAACTCACGCAGGCCAATACAGCCGCTTCAATGGAACAATTCGTTTAGTTTCGGCGTCGGTCGCGTCGTAGTGCTCGACCAGTGCGCGGACCACATGGTCGAGTGTCCACATAGCCAGCGGAATAGAGGCGCGATCAGCTTCATATTGGGCGTCCCTGGTGAAACCGCCGGTGCTGACGTATAGCCCTCGATCATCCTTATGGCGGCCACCGAGAAAGCTGCGAATCTCCTGGCTTCTCATCTGCCCCTTGCGGTGCTTGACCTCCACGACAATGCGCGGATGTTCAAAGCCGAAGCCGTCCGGCGAAGCCACGATATCCTTTCCGCGGTCAGAGCCAGGCGGCGAAACCTGGGTCTTGTAGCCCATGGCGCGCAGGATCCCGGCAACCAGCTGTTGCATGTCGTCCCAGTCTAGTTCGTTAACCCGATCCTTGATTCGTTCCAGTGCCTGAGCCTCGATGTCCGCCAGTGGATCGGCAATGACTTCCGCAGCCTCCTCTTCCACTGCTGGTGCCGGATTACCTTTCAGTGCCGCCAACACTTCGTCTGCTGCGTTGGACGGCACCTCGAAGAGAGTCAGGGTGGAACCCAGGCTGTTTTTGCTGCTAGTACCCAAGCTGTCGCGTGGCAGCTCCTGTGCTTGCCATTGCACCTTGCGCGCCAGTGGCATGCCCTGCTCAGCCCACTCGGGGTGGTGTTCGGCTGGTCCAGCGACACTGCCGATTGAGTACAGGCGATTGGCAGGCGAATAGGTGATGACCCAGTCGCCTTCCTGGACGTCATTGACGAAGCGCCAGACCTGGGACGCACTTGAAACCACCGTACCAACTTTTGCAAGGGGCTCCGCAGACTGGTACAGGGCAATCAACTGCTTGCGCCCAACACCGGGCTTGGCGTGAGTCGCCAACTGGTTCCAGCCCACAGCAGCCACGCCGCGCTCGCGAAATGCGTCGTACAGACTACCGCCTTCGCCACGCACCATCCACATACGCTCCATCGAGCTCCCTCTTGGTCTGAAAGCCACAAATCCAGCCCGACCAGAACTCAGTTGCCGACGCGACGGGCTTAATACTTCGGGTATTGCAACTATTCGAGTCAGGAACGTATGGGGCGAGCTACGGTCGAGATTGTACCAGCGTCAGATCACCGCCAAGCGTCCTCTACACGCGCTTACTCCTGAGCCGAACAACGCTCCGCTTCGACAACAAGGGCGCCTCTCGGCGCCCTCGTTCTTTCAACTCATTCCCACTCAATAGTAGCCG
>DALZRX010000245.1:0-6440 GCA_032015805.1 Achromobacter sp. | reverse complement strand
AGGCCGTCGTAGTCCCGCACGCGCGCATGCAGCACGTCTTCCCGCGCCAGGCGTTCCACCCAGTGCGCGGCCGGATGCAAGGCCAATTGTTCCGCCATCTCCCGATGCAGGTGCTCGCGCTGCGCCATGCGCCCCGCGTTGGTGGACAGCGCGGGATCGGCCAGCCAGTCGGGCCGCTCCAGCGCGCGGCACAGGCGCGCGAACTGGTCATTGTTCAACGCCAATACCGACAGAGGCGCGTCCGCGGTGTCGAAGACGCCATTGGGCGCGCTGACCGCCCCGGCCTCGCGCTGTCCAGCGATGCCGTAAGCGAGGATGTCGTTCACCTGCAGGGCGGCGCAGGCCTGCAGGAGATTGAGCTGCACATGCTGGCCGCGTCCGCTGCGCGCCTGCTGGTAGAGGGCGGCGCTGGCCGCCTGCACGGCGTACAGCGCGGTGGCGATGTCCGCCATCAACAGGCCGATGCGGCGAGGCTCGCCGGCGGGTGTCTGGTTGGCGAACATCAGCCCGCTGTCGGCTTGCATCACCGAGTCCGAGGCCGGCGCGTTGGCGTAGGGGCCGTCCGGTCCGTAGCCGCTGATCGACACGTAGACGAGACCGGGGCAGCGTTCGGCCAGGCTCTCGTAGCCGACGCCCATGCGTTCGGCGACGCCGGGCCGGAAGTTCTGGATCACCAGGTCGGCGCGCTGTGCCAGGTCCGCCAGCAGGGCCTTGCCTTGCGGCTGGCGCGCGTCCACGCACACGCCCCGCTTGCCGACGTTGTAGGCGATGGACAGCGCGCTCTGGCCGTCCCGCACCACGCCGACGTGGCGGCCCCAATCGCCATCGGGCGGTTCCACCTTCACCACGTCCGCGCCCTGCTGCCACAGGATCTGCGCGCAGTAAGGGCCGGCGATGCCTTGGCTGAGGTCCAGCACGCGCAGTCCCGAAAAGGGGCCGCGGGAAAAGTCGGTCTGCGGGGTCGGCATGGGCGGCTATCGCTCCGGGACGGTCTTGGACGTTGAGGACGATGCTAGACTCGGCCGACGCATTGGACAATCCACCGGTTTGTGCCTCGAATGGTGAATCATGATTGACAATAAGCCGGACCTGAACCTCGTCAGACTGTTCGTCGCGATGGTGGAATCGCGCAACCTCAGCGCGGCGGCGCAGCGTTGCGGCATGACCCGGTCGAACATGTCGCATCGCCTCAAGCGGCTTGAGCTGGACCTGGGCGCCCAGTTGTTCCGGCGCACCACCCGCCACGTCGAACTGACCGAGGCCGGCAAATTGCTGTATCAGCACGGCATCCGGCTGCTGGACGAGATGCGGGCGGTGCAGGCCGCGATCGACAGCCTCGACGGAACGGTGCGCGGCGATGTCCGCATCCGGCTGCCCACGGGTCTTGGCCACCTCTACCTTGCGCCGGTGCTGCTCGATTTTGCGCGCGCCCATCCGGACATCGCGCTGCGCGTGCATATCAACGATGGGATCGGCGACCTGATTTCGGCCGAGGTCGACATCGCGCTGAAGATCACTTCGTCCCCGCCGGAAGACCACGTGGCCCGGCGGCTGTGTGGCATCCAGTGGTGCCTGTGCGCGTCGCCGGACTTCCTGGCGCGCAACGGCCCCGTGCAGCGCATCGAGCAGCTTGGCCGCTGCGACCTGATCGCGCCGCAATCGCTGGGCCGGCGCTTCGACCTGCGGCTCAAGCAGGTGCAGGGCGATCCCCTGATCCTGCGCGTCGCGCCCCGGCTGCAATCGGGCGATTATCCGTTCCTGCGCGAAGCGGTGCTGGCCGGCCTGGGCGTGGCCCTGCTGCCGCGATATGCCGTGTGGGAACTGCTACGCGACCAAACGCTGGTGCAAGTGCTGCCGGCATTCGAACCCGAGGGCGTCGGGGATGCCATCTACCTGCTCACCGCGCCCAACCGCTTTCCGTCAATGGCGACCCGCGTGCTGGCGGACTTCATCCGAACGCACATCGAGCGGCACGTGCAGGATTGGGGCAGGGCGGCCGCCTGAGTGGACGGTGTCTGAGACACCGGCCGCCGCTACGGCGTTGAAGCTCCCAAGCCCTGGATGGCCGCGTGCAGGTCGTCCGCGTGCACCATCAGGTCGCGCACCTGCCGCAGCAACGGCAGTTGGTCAAGCACGGCGCTCCATCGCGGCGACACAAGAAGCTGCTCCCAGACGGGCTCAAGCAGTTGCGCATCGGGCACCTTGCCATCGGCCAGCAGGCATGCGTACGCCAGACTCTCCTGCGCGGACAACAACTGCATTCGGCCCGCCGCGCTCAGCAGCCGCGGCAAGGCCTCGGCGGGCGCATCGGAAAAATAGAGGACTGTTGTGGCCAGGCTCGCTTCGTCGGTCGTCAACGCGGCCAGCGACGCGCCGCGCAGGCGAACGGGCCCTTGATGGCTTTCGAACGCATAGGTGACGTGCGGGTCGGCGTGCGCGAGCAGGCGCAGGCCGCGCAGCAGGCGCGGAAGGTCCGTGGTCGCGGCGTCCGTCGATGCCTTCGCTTCAACAAGCAAGCACACGTCCCAGACCGGCGAGGCGTCGGCACCCGCTTGGCGCAGCAGCGCGACGTCCCACTCGGTCTTGGCGCGGTCGGCGTTGCCGGGTATGGACGCCGGCACGCGCATCGACGTTGCCACGCGATAAATCTCTCCCGTCGCGCGAACGAGATGCGCGGCGAGCGCCGACATCGCCTTTTCGGCCATGGCTTCGACGGCGTCGCCGCGTTGCCGAGCGGTCGCGCCCTGGGCGGCGGCTTCGGGCGTACCCGGGCGAGGGCCCTGCCGTTCCCAGAGCGATTGGTAGCGCTGCACCCCGGGATCCCGGGCCAGCTCGTCCAGCCGCCGCAGGCGCGCCAAGGCAGGCTCGCGCAAGAGCTTCCCGAGCCCGGCGGCAAGTGCCGAATGCGCATCCTCCTTTGCAGACGTCGCGGCGAGCAGATGGGCTGCGCACCGGGTCATCGCCGACCACAGGCCATCCGCCGAGGCCGCATGCATCTGTTCGAGCGCATCGGCCAGCGGCCCCGCCGGCATGGCGCGACGCTTGCCCGGATGCGCAAACGCATCCACGGCGGTGCGAACTGCGCGCCGATCAGCGCTGGCGTGTGCGCTAAGTGATGCATGCTCGCGCACCAGCGCGTAGCGGTGCCGCAAGACCATGGCTTGAAACGCGGAATCGCCGCCGCGTTCGCGCAGGGCATTCCGGATCAGACGTGCGAGCGCGCCCGTGAACAGACGCGCGGAAGTAGTTGGCGGCGCCGCGCCGGCGTGCAACGCCGCGCGGGCCTCTTCAATGGCAATGGCAAGCGCCATTGCCGGGTCGGAATCTTCAGCCCCGTCTTCAACCCCATTCGCCGCCGGCATTTCCCCCACCCGGTAGCGGCGCGCGACGGCACGCAGCGTTTGATCGAGCAAAGGGGACGGCGAAGAAGAGGGCATCAATATTCCGTGGCATGTCCGGCCTCGCTACCAGGGCACGATCGACAAGGCGATCGAAGCGACGACGACCACGACAACAATCGTGAGGATGTGATTTGTACGCATATTCTCTCCTTTAAGCCACCGTTCAACACTACTTGCTTACGTCCCCTGCCGTCTGCAACCGAAGTTTTAATTCTTCATCGGATGTTAGCGGCGCCCTGAAACGCAGCAATCATGCGCGTTCGCGGCTTGCGGAACATGCATGCCTTCGCGGTATAACGAAGGCATGCGGTCGCGAAATCCTCGCGCCGCGCGTGTCGGGAGGTGCCATGCGCGACATCGTGCAATTGCGTCCGGAAGGCCTGTTTTGCCCGGCTGGAGGCTTTCATATCGACCCGTGGCGGCCGGTGGACACCGCCGTGCTGACCCATGGCCACGGCGACCACGCCCGCTCGGGCATGGGCCGCTACCACACCAGTGCCGAAGGGCTGCCCATCCTGCAGTGGCGGTTGGGCGACCAGGACTACCGGGTCCACGACTATGGCGAGACCTTCACACTGGGCGATGCACGCGTGTCGCTGCATCCCGCGGGCCATGTCCTGGGTTCGGCGCAGGTGCGCATCGAGGTCGACGGCGAGGTCTGGGTCGTGTCCGGCGACTACAAGCGCCAGCCCGATCCCACATGCACCCTCTTTGAAGTCGTGCCTTGCGACACCTTCATTACCGAGGCGACCTTCGGCCTGCCGATCTATCGCTGGCCAAGCGCCGCGGACGTGGCGCGCGACATCGCGCAATGGCGCGACCACTGCGCCGCGCGCGGCGAGGCCGCCATCCTCTACTGCTATGCATTGGGCAAGGCGCAGCGCGTGCTGGCGGAACTGATGCCCTACGTCGACCGGCCCGTCTTCCTGCACGGCGCCATTGCCGCCGGCGTGGAGGTCTATCGCAAGGCGGGCGTGCCGCTTGCCGACACGCGGCTGGTCATCGATGCGGATGGCGCATCCGGGGCCTCGGGCACGGGATTTGCTGGTGAGCTTATCCTGGCGCCGCCGTCGGCGGCCGGCAGTCCATGGCTGCGGCGCTTTCGCAAGGCGCAGCACGGCTTTGCATCCGGCTGGATGCGGCTGCGCGGCAACCGACGCCGGCGCAACATGGATCGTGGCTTCGTCGTGTCGGATCACGCTGACTGGCCCGACCTGTTGCGCACGATTCGCGACACCGGCGCCAAGCGCGTCATCGCCACGCACGGCGACACCGATGCGCTGGTGCGGACGCTGAACGAGTCAGGCATCGCCGCGGAGACGCTGGTGACGCAGTATGGGGAAGACGACTAGGCGGAGGCTCGCCGCGTGTCGGAATCGACAGGGGAACGGACGCAGGCATGAAGCGATTCGCGGCGTTGTATCAGGAACTGGACCGCAGTACCGCCACCTTGGACAAGCGCGCCGCGCTGGTGGCGTACTTCCACGATGCGCCGCCGCGTGATGCGGCCTGGGCGCTGTACCTCTTGGCGGGGGGGAAGATCACCAGCGCGCGCAAGAAGATCGCTGGCGTGGGAGAACTGCGTGCCTGGGCCGCGGACGCCTCCGGCACCGCGCCGTGGCTATTGGATGCCTGCTATGACCAGGTGGGAGATCTGGCGGAGACGCTGGCGCTGCTTGTTCCCGATCCCGAGCAGGCCGCGCCCGATCGCGGCCTGGCGGACTGGATCGAAGAGATACTGTTGCCGGTCGCCAATCGCGACGAGGCGGACCGCCGCCAGGTCGTGGTTTCTGCCTGGCTGGGCCTGCCTTGCGCAGAGCGGCTGGTGTTCAACAAACTGCTGACCGGTGCGCTTCGCGTGGGCGTGTCGCAGCGGATGGTGCAGCAGGCGCTTGCCGAAATGTCGGGCGTTCCCATCGCGCGCATCGCGCAGCGCATGCTGGGCGCGTGGTCGCCCAGCCCGGCGTTCCTGCGCGATCTGCTCAGCGCCGAGGAACTGCCCGGTGACCGCCAGCAGCCTTACCCCTTCTTCCTTGCTTCGCCGCTCGAAGGCGATCCGGCCATCCTGGGCCCGATCGGCGATTGGCTGCTTGAATGGAAGTGGGACGGCATCCGTGCACAGCTCATCCGGCGGCGCGGCGAGGTCTCCTTGTGGTCGCGCGGCGAAGAGCGGCTGGACGGACGCTTTCCGGAAGTCGAGGCGGCGGCCGCCGCGCTGGACATCGACTGTGTGATCGACGGCGAACTTCTCGCCTGGCAGGACGACAACGCCGATCCGATGCCGTTTTCCGCGCTGCAGACCCGGATCCAGCGCCTGAAGCCCGGGCCGAAGTGGCTGGCCGAGGCGCCGGTGCGAATGTTGGCTTACGACCTGCTGGAACTGGACGGCGCCGACCTGCGAAAACTGCCGCAGGCCGAGCGGCGTCAGCAACTGGAGGCGCTTCTGCGCCGTCACCCCGATCCGCGGCTGCGGGTGTCGCCGGCGGTGACGCCACAAAGCTGGGACGACGCCCATGCGCTGCGCACCGAATCACGCGAGCGTGGCGTCGAGGGCTTCATGCTCAAGCGCCTCGGCGCGCCTTACCAGAGTGGCCGGCGACGCGGCGACTGGTGGAAATGGAAGATCGACCCGCTCACCATCGACGCGGTGCTGCTGTATGCGCAGTCCGGCCATGGCCGCCGCAGCACGTTGTACACGGACTACACCTTCGGCCTTTGGGAAGGCGACGCGCTGGTGCCCATCGCCAAGGCCTATTCCGGGCTGGACGACAAGGAAATCCTGGAGCTGGATCGTTGGCTGCGCGCCCACACGCGCGAGCGTTTCGGACCGGTGCGTTCCGTCGAACCCGTGCAGGTGTTCGAATTGGGCTTCGAGGGCGTCAACCTGTCCAAGCGGCACAAGTCCGGCGTGGCGGTCCGGTTTCCGCGCATCCTGCGCTGGCGGCACGACAAGCCCGCGGACCAGGCCGACCAGCTCGACACATTGAAGGCGCTGGCGCGATGAGCCGAGCGGCCCGGAGCACGGACGCGCCGCTCGTC
>DALZRX010000244.1:0-6446 GCA_032015805.1 Achromobacter sp. | reverse complement strand
CGGCCTGGTCAACATGGACATGGGCGAAGGCGAGATGGAGTTCCTGCATCTCGAGTACGCCAACGGCAGCACGCTGTATGTGCCGGTGTCGCAATTGCATGTGATCGCCCGCTACAGCGGCGCCGACCCCGAAGCCGCGCCGCTGCACCAGTTGGGTTCAGGCCAATGGGACAAGGCCCGCCGCAAGGCGGCCAAGCAGGTCCGCGACACCGCCGCGGAGCTGCTGGCGCTGTACGCGCAGCGCGCCGCACGCGAAGGCTTTGCCTTCAACCTGCCGCTGAACGACTATGAGGCCTTCGCCGAGGGCTTTGGCTTCGAAGAGACGGCCGACCAGGCAGCCGCCATCCAGGCGGTGCTCAGCGACATGACCTCCGGCCGCCCCATGGACCGCCTTGTCTGCGGCGACGTCGGCTTCGGCAAGACCGAAGTCGCGCTGCGCGCCGCGTTCCTGGCCGTCGCCAACGGCAAGCAGGTGGCGCTGCTATGCCCCACCACCCTGCTCGCCGAACAGCATGCGCAGACCTTCTCCGACCGCTTTGCCGACTGGCCCGTGCGCGTTGTGGAACTGTCGCGCTTCCGCTCGGCCAAGGAAGTCGCTAGTGCCATCGAGGGGATCAACGACGGCCGGGTCGACATCGTCATCGGCACGCACAAGATTCTCTCCAAGGACGTGAAGTTCAAGCGCCTTGGGCTGGTCATCATCGACGAGGAACACCGTTTCGGCGTGCGCCAGAAGGAAGCGCTCAAGTCGCTGCGGGCCGAGGTCGACGTGCTGACGCTCACCGCCACGCCCATCCCGCGCACGCTCGGCATGTCGCTGGAAGGCATTCGCGACTTCTCGGTCATCGCCACGGCGCCGCAGAAGCGCCTGGCCATCAAGACCTTCGTGCGCCGCGAAGACGGCAGCACCCTGCGCGAGGCCCTGCTGCGCGAACTCAAGCGCGGCGGCCAGTGCTACTTCCTGCACAACGAGGTCGAGACAATCCACAACCGCCGGGCGCGCCTGGAAGAGCTGGTGCCCGAGGCCCGCATCGCCGTCGCGCACGGCCAGATGCCCGAACGCGAACTCGAACAGGTGATGAAGGGCTTCTACCAGCAGCGCTACAACGTGCTGCTGTGCACCACCATCATCGAGACCGGCATCGACGTGCCCAGCGCCAACACCATCGTGATCCACCGCGCGGACCGTTTCGGGCTGGCGCAGCTTCACCAGCTTCGTGGGCGCGTGGGACGTTCTCACCACCAGGCCTATGCCTACCTGCTGACGCCGGGCGAGGACGCGATCACCAGCAACGCCAAGAAGCGGCTGGAAGCCATCCAGGCCATGGAAGAGCTGGGCTCGGGTTTCTATCTGGCCATGCACGACCTCGAGATCCGCGGCACGGGCGAAGTCCTCGGCGACTCGCAGTCGGGCAACATCCAGGAAGTCGGCTTCTCGATGTACAACGAGATGCTCAACGAAGCGGTACGCGCCCTGCGCGCCGGCGAAGAGCCCGATCTGGACGCGCCCTTCAACCTCGCCTGCGAAGTCAATCTGCACGCGCCGGCGCTGCTGCCGTCCGACTATTGCGCCGACGTGCATGCGCGCCTGGCCATCTACAAGCGGCTGGCGCACGCGGCGGACGAGGACGACCTGATCCACATCCAGGAAGAACTGATCGACCGCTTCGGCAAGCTGCCCGAGGCGGCGCAGACGCTACTCGCCACGCACCGGCTGCGCCTTGCGGCCCAGCCGCTGGGCATCGTCAAGATCGACGCCAGCGAAACCCAGGCCCTGATCCAGTTCGGACCCAAGACCTCGGTCGATCCGGGCCGCATCATCGAACTCGTCCAGCGGCAGCGGCACATCAAGCTGGCCGGGCAGGACAAGCTGCGCATTGAAATCAAGGCGCCCCAGGTCCCGGCCCGAGCCGATGCCGTGCGCGCCGTCCTGCGCGCCCTGAAGTAATTTTCGACACTCTTCCCTATCCGCCATGACTACCCACAATCTCGTCGTCCAATCCCCCGGCCTCGCCATCGAACATGCGGAACAGCTCGCCGCGCTGGCCCAGGCCCAGGGCGTGGCGCGCATCAGCAATACCGCCGCCCGCCTGCTCGACGTGCAGCATGACGACGAGACCCGCGCCGTGGTGTGCGCCTGGGCCGAGGCGCGCGGCGTCGATGCGGCCTTCGTGCCCGCGGGCTTGAAGCTCGCGGACTGCAAGATCCTGGCCATGGACATGGACTCGACGCTAATCAACATCGAGTGCATCGACGAGATCGCGGGCGTCGTCGGCGTGAAGGACAAGGTGTCGGAGATCACCGAAGCCGCCATGCGCGGCGAGATCAAGGATTTCGCGGAGAGCCTGCGCCGCCGCGTCGCGTTGCTCAAGGGCGCACCGGCAGGCGCGCTGGACCAGGTCTACGAGGAAAAACTGCGCCTGAATCCGGGCGCCGAGCGCCTGATCACCACGGCCCAGTCCGCCGGCATCAAGGTGCTGCTGGTGTCGGGCGGTTTCACCTTCTTCACGGAACGCCTGCGCGCCCGCCTGAACCTGGACAGCGCCCACGCCAATACGTTGGAAATCGAAGACGGCCTGCTGACCGGCCGCGTGCTGGGCGACATCCTGGACGCCGATGCCAAGGCCACGCACCTGAGCGAGTTCGCCCGCACGCACGGCGCGTCGACGGACCAGATCATCGCAATGGGCGACGGCGCGAACGACCTCAAGATGCTGGCCAACGCCGGCTTTCCGGTGGCCTATCACGCCAAGCCGCTGGTGCGCCAGCAAACGCGCTATGCGCTGAATGTCTCAGGCCTGGACGGCGTGCTGAACTGGTTCGAAACCTGATCCGGCTACCCGCCGCGTCAAACCCCTGACGCTTTATCCCAAAGCAAAAAGCCACCTCGCGGTGGCTTTTTGCTGGACAGCGCCGCCTGCGCGGCGCGCTCGTTCAGTACCGCACGCGCAGGGACAGCAGCGCCGCCCGGCCCGTGCCCAGCGCCGCGTAGTGCGCGGCGTAGGCCTTGGTGTAGTACGTTTCGTCGAAGATGTTCAGCACGTTCAACTGCGCCGAGAAGTGTTCGTTGAATTCGTAGCCGGCCATCGCGTCGAAGCGCCAGTATGAAGGCACCCAGCGCGCCTTGGGCGTGCCGTCGGCGTTCTTCGTGGCGTCCGAGTTGCCGTAGACCTTGTCGACGTAGTACGCGCCGCCGCCGACCGTCAGCTTGGGCAGCACCTTGTAGGTGGTCCACAGGCTGAAGGCATTGCGCGGCGTGTTGGGCAGGTCCTGGCCGACGGCGCCGCTGTTGTAGGCGCCCTTGGTCATTTCGCTGTCCATGAAGGTATAGCCGCCGAACACGTTCCACTTGGGCGTGATGGCGCCCGAGAAACCGAGTTCGATGCCGCGTACCTTGGCCTCGCCCACCTGTGCGACTTCGGTCGCCGACACGGCCACGCTGGTGTTCTTACGGGTGTCGTGGAACGCCGCAGCCGACAGCGTCAGCTTGCCATCCAGCACATCCCACTTCGTGCCCAGTTCCACCGTGCGGCTCTTTTCCGGCTCCAGCGAGGCAGTCGAGATGGAGGTCGCATCGCTGATCGCGCCGGCGGCAATCGCCGAGGGCGTGGACGAAGTGCCGTAAGTCGCGTAGATCGTGCCGTTGGGCAACGGCTTGTACGCCAGACCCACCTGGTAATTGAAGAGGTTGTCCTCGCGGCTGGTGCTGTAGAACGCAGGCGTGCTGGCCGGATCGTTGCGGCCCTTCGCGATGTTGCTGCCGCTGGTGCGGTAGTTGTCCCAGCGAGCGCCCAGGCTTGCCTGCCACTGCTCGTTGAACTTGATCGTGTCAAAGGCGTAGAGCGCAATCGTGTCCGTGTTGTAGACGGCAGGATTGTTGTTGCGGGTCAGCTTGCCCGTGTAGTCGTCATGCGGATCCGGATTCCACAGCGACGTGCACAGCGCCGGATTGGACAGGTCGGTCGCGCTGACCTTGCAGTCCATCGGGCCGCGGGCGATCGTCTGGGTGTAGCTGTCCTTGTCCTGCTTGATGTTGCTGTATTCGAAGCCCAGGTCGAACGAGTGCTTCAGGCTGCCGGCGTCAAACTCGCCCGTCAGGTCGGTCTGGTTGGCGAACGTCTTGGTGACGTAGTAGCCGGATTTCAGCGCGCGATACACCAGGCCGTTCGGGACGTTGCCCTTGCTGTCGTCGGGATTGGTCGCCGCGAAATCGGTCGTGCCGCGGCCGTAGCGCGTCACGTTGCGAAGCTGCAGCTTGTCGGAGAAGTCGTGCTGGAAATCGACGGTCGCGACGTCGTCGCGCGTCTTCATGAAATCGCGGCCGGTCAGGCCATAGAACGACTTGCGGCTCACGCCCATCGTCTCCGTCACCGGCTGGCCCGACTTCGGGTCATACGGAATGGAGTAATCGGGCATGCTGTCGTCTTGGTAGTGGTAGTAGCTCAGCGTGATGCGCGTCGGCGTGCCCACGCCCAGCATCAGCGACGGCGCCACACCCCACCGCTCGAAATCCACGGCGTTGTCGCGGCCCGGCGTGTCGCCCTTGTTGCCCATCACGTTCAGGCGGAAAGCCGCCTTGTCGCCCAGGCGCCAGTTGCTGTCGATGGTGGCCCGGTAGTTGTTGTCGGTCCCGATCTGCGCCGTGGCTTCGGTGAAATCCGTGGCCTTGGGCATCTTGCTGACCATGTTGATGCTGCCGCCCGCGCCGCCGCGGCCGGAGTAGACCGAGTCCGGCCCCTTGATGATCTCGACCTGTTCCAGGTTGAACGTGTCGCGAACCTGGGTGCTGTTGTCGCGGATGCCGTCCAGGAAGATGCTGCCGGCGGAGTTCTGGCCCCGGATGATGGGCAGGTCGCCGCCCGGGCGGCCGCCTTCACCGGCGCCGAACGTGATGCCCGGCGAATTGCGCAGCACGTCCTGCAGCGTCGACGCGGCTTGGTCCTGAATGACCTGCTGCGGCACGACCTGCACGGTGCGCGGCGTATCCAGCAGGGGCGCCGTCATCTTGGGCGACTGCGCGGTCGAGGTCTGGTAGGACGAGCTTTCGCCCTCCACACGGACGGGGGACAGCTGCGTCACGCCCGAGTCGGCGGACTGCGCTGCGGCATAGGGGCTGACGAACAACGCGGGCGCGGCAATGGCGGCGGCCAGCGAGGTGGCGAGCGTATTCAACGAATACGAATCTTGGGGCTTCAAACCAGCTTCTCCAGAATGTGAATAGCAACGATTCTTGTTTTTTTGTCGTTTGCGATTCTGAACTTGGGCGCTGAATGAAACCTGAATGAAACGCTGTTCCTGATCCAAAAGATGAAAAAACAACAGAGTTGATTTGCCGCAAATGCCGAGCTGATCGCATCTCGAAAAGGGGCCGGATTGGGATTGGATTTTCAGCGTTGACGAACCGCACCGCCGGCCACATGAGCGGCGAAAAAAAAGACGCCCCGGTCGGGGCGTCTCATCATGCTGGCAAGCGCATCAGGTCCGAAGGCGAGGATGCCGCTTGAAAAGGTATCGGTAAACGAAGCCTGGATATGCCAGGACCAGGTACAAGCTGAGCGTGATCGCGTAGAACTCCCAGGTCTGGGCGAAGCGATTGCCCAACGTGGATTCAAACGCAAAACCCAGCGCGCCAACGATGGCGTAGAAGACCAGCACTTCGACCAGGCGCATCCAGAAGGGCTTGACCGCCGCCGCCCCGCCCTGCTTCCAGGGCAGCACGGCGAACACGCGCTCGGTCAGGAAGGGAAGGTTCGCGCTGACAAGCGCCAGCGCGATCAACAGCCATACTGCCAGCGTCTGGTTCATGGCTGCTTTCCGTCCCTTACAGCGTGAGCGACGAGCGGATGGCCTGCACGCACAGGGCCATCAAACCGCCGGGCAGCAGACCCAGCACCAGGATCAGGGCGCCGTTGATCGACAGCACGCCGCGTTGGCCAGCGGTGGCCACCATCGGGGCGGCGTCAGCCGCCGGCTCGTCGAAGTACACGACCTTGACCACGCGCAGGTAGTAGAACGCGCCGATCAGCGAGAACAGGACAGCGATCACAGCCAGCGTGATGTGACCCGCGGAGACCAGCGCCTGCAGCACGGCCAGCTTGGCGTAGAAGCCCACCAGCGGCGGAAGGCCGGCCAGTGAGAACATCAGCAGCAGCACAATCGCGGCATGCCACGGGCTGCGGCGGTTCAGACCCTTCAGGTCGTCGATGTGTTCACATTCGAAGCCCTGGCGCGACAGCAGCAGCACGATGCCGAAGCTGGCGAGCGTGGTCAGCACGTAGGTCAGCATGTAGAACAGCGAGGCGCCGTAGGCGGCGGACGACAGTTCGGGCTTGCCCGCGACCGATCCGGACATCAGGCCCAGGAGCACGAAGCCCATGTGCGAGATGGTCGAATAGGCCAGCATGCGCTTGAAGTTGGTCTGCGCGATGGCGGTCAGGTTGCCGATG
>DALZRX010000243.1:0-6472 GCA_032015805.1 Achromobacter sp. | reverse complement strand
GCCATCGCGATGACGGCGCCCCAGAATTCCAGTCCGCTGGCGTTCATGCGGATCTCCTCGCGCGATAGGCGGCGCAGCCGATGACAGCCCCCGCCAGGATGGCGAGGCTGGTGTGGCCCAGGGCGGCGACCACGCCGGCTCCGGCCACGGCGGCCACGATGGGCAACCCCATGCCGCGCCGCGCGCTCTGGCACACCAGCGCCATGAACAGCGCTGGCAGCGCAAACCGCATCACTTGCGACAGCATCGGATAGTGGCGCTCCAGGCCGTCGCCCGCATACACGCCCACGGCGGTGCCTGCGATCCACGTCAGCCACGCGCCCAGGCCCAACGCGATCATCCACCCTTGGCGCCGGCCGGGCGCCACGGTCTGCAACCGGTTGAAAGCCGTGGCGAAGACTTCGTCGGTCAGGAGGAACGCCACCTTGAGGCGATCGCGCAGCGCGGGAGGCAGGAAGCGCGACAGGAGGGGGCCGTAAAGCAGGTGGCGGGCATTGAGCAGTGAGCACAGCGCCACGACCCAGAGCCAGGGCGTGCCCGCCTTGATGGACGCCAGCAGCAGGAATTGGCTGGCGCCGGCGTAGACCAGCACGGAGATCAGGATGACCTGCAGCGGGGTGAGTCCTGCCGCAATGCCGGCGATGCCGAACGTCACGGCCACCGGAAAGTAGCCGATCATGACCGGCAGGCAGGATTTCAGTCCATCGATGCGCGCGCTGCCGGACGGGGCGTGCGCGGCGGCGGGGGGAGTCTCCAAGGCGCTCATCGCTTCTACGTAATGCGGGGGCGCCCATTTTACCTACCGCTGCACGCGGGTCAGGGCCTGCGCGTGATCACGGCAGCGCCCCCAGTGCCCGCAGTTGCGACTTCAGGCGGCGCACCTCCTGGCTCAGGTCCAGGATGAGTGCGACGGCGTCCAGGCCAGCGCCGAAGTCGTGTTCCAGCCGGCGCGCATGCAGGGCGCGCTGCAGGTCCAGGCTATAGAAGCGCCACTCCGACGGGCCGCTGCCGCTGGCGTTGACGATGCCCACTTCGACCAGCCGGGCCACCCATTCCACTTCCGCGCCGCAGGCGCGGGCCAGGTCGTCGGCGCTGAGCGGTTGCGACTTGCCGACGACGGTGGCGCTGGTGATCACTATCTTCTTCATGCTCAGACCCCCAGGTTGCGGCGTGGGTTGAAGGGCAGATCCTGCTGCAGCTTGCGGTAGGCGGCCTTGGCGGCGTCGCTGTCGGCGGGCGGCAGCACCAGATCCAGGACCAGATACAGGTCACCCGGCGGATCGCCGGGGATACCGCGTCCGCGCAGCCGCAGCTTGCGGCCGTTGCCCGATCCGGGTGGCACGGACACCTCGACCGTACCGCCGGGCGTGGGTGCCTGGACGCTCGCTCCCAGGGCGGCTTCCCAGGGCGCCACCGGCAGCGTCATGTAGAGATCGCGCCCTTCGGCGCGGTAGCGCGAATGCGGTTTGAAGCGCACTTCCAGGTACAGGTCGCCGTTTTCGGCGCCGCCATAGCCGGGCATGCCCTGGCCCGCCAGCCGGATGTACTGACCTTCGCGCACGCCCGCCGGAATCTTGACGCTGAGCGTGCGGCTCTGCATGTGCGGACGCCCCTGGTCATCCAACTGCATGGACCGCAGGCTGATGTCGCGCGTCGCGCCCTTGATCGCATCTTCCAGGTCGACCTCGATCGCGGCATGATGGTCTTCGCCACGCGCGCGGAATTCCTGCTGCCGCGCGCCGTGCCGGCCACCCCGGCCGCCGAACAGCGACGAAAAGAACTCGCTGAACTGCGCCTCGTCGCCGGGCGCGGCGCCGCGGTGAAATTCGAAGCCCTCGTCCCAGCCGGGCGGGGGCTGAAAGCCGCCGTCGGGCGAGACGCCCGCCGCAAGATTGTCATAGGCCTGGCGCTTTTCGGCGTCACGCAACACGTCGTACGCTTCGTTGACGTCGCGCATGCGGGTTTCGGCGTCGCTTTCCTTGCTGACGTCAGGGTGGTATTTGCGGGCGAGCTTGCGGTACGCCTTGCGGATATCGTCGTCGGACGCGCCCTGCTCCACCCCGAGAATGCTGTAGTAGTCCTTGAACTCCATGTTCCAGCTCACGTAAAGGGTTGAGGCCGCGTCCGGCACAGCCGGATCCGGCCTTGAATAGCCAGAAGATAGGGGTTATGGACCGATTTTTCAATGTGCCGCGTGAGGCCCGGCTGCGCGCATAATCATCGGTTTGCGCGCGTGATCCGGCTTGCCGGAGGGCCCGCGCGCCCTGTCTTGAACATCACCCGCCGCGGGCCGGACGGCCCGCAGAAGGACCCGATCGTGCTGCAAATCATCGATGTCGACTTCACCGACCCTGAACACGGCCGCCAGTTGCTCGCCATGTTGAACGAGTACGCCAGCGGCCCCATGGGCGGCAACGCGCCCCTGCCGGCCCATGCGCAGGCAAACCTGATCTCCGAGCTGGCCCGCCGTCCGACCGCCCACGCGCTGCTCGCCCGCCTGGACGGCGAAGCCGCCGGCGTGGCGATCTACCTGGAGGGCTTTTCCACCTTCGCCTGCCGCCCGCTGCTGAACCTGCACGATCTGGCCGTGGCTGCAAGGTTCCAGGGCCGCGGCGTGGGCAAACAGCTCCTTGCCGCGCTGGAGGACCGGGCGCGCAAGATGGGCTGTTGCAAGATCACGCTGGAGGTGCTGGAGGGCAATGCCGTCGCCCAGGGCCTGTATCGCAAGCTCGGTTTCGAGGGGTATGCCCTGGACGAGGCGACCGGCCGCGCCATGTTCTGGCAGAAGAAGCTCGCCGCCTGATTGGCGTAGTATGTGCTTTTCGCCCTTGAATCCGGGGGCGGACCAACGCAGGAATCACGATGAAGATGAGCAACATCCCCTTTGGCACCACCGACTGGTCCGAAGTGGAACGCACCGAGCACGCCGGCGACAGCGGCATGGCGTACTGGCGGACCCGCCACTTCGGCGACCTGCGGGTGCGGATGGTGGAATACACGGCGGGCTACCTGGCCGACCACTGGTGCAGCAAGGGCCACATCCTGTTCTGCCTGGAAGGCGAACTGCACACCGAACTGGAAGATGGCCGCCAGTTCGTGCTGACCCCCGGCATGAGCTACCAGGTGGCCGATCAAGCCGAACCGCACCGCTCGTCCACCCGCACCGGCGCCAAGCTCTTCATTGTGGACTGACGCGCCCGCGCGACACGGCCGGATGGCACTTGCGTTACGCTTTGCAAATTGGCCGCCGTGCGCAGCCTGACCATTCGTTACCCCGCCTGACCGGAGACAAGCTTTGGGCGCCCCGATTACGCTATACGTCGATTCCCTGTTCCTCAGCCCCTACGCCATGTCGGTGTATGTGGCGCTGACCGAAAAGCGCCTGCCCTTCGAAGTGCGCCCCATCGACCTGGACGCCGGCGAACAGCGCATGCAGCCGTACCAGTGCCGCGCGCTCACCTCGCGGGTCCCCGCCCTGACGCACGCGGACTTCAACCTTACCGAATCCAGCGTCATCGCCGAATACCTCGACGAAGCCTTTCCTCCTCCCGAGCACGCGGCCCTGTTTCCGTCCGGCATGCGGGAACGCGCCCGCGTCCGGCAGTTGCAGGCGTGGCTGCGCAGCGACCTGGGCGCGCTGCGCCAGGAACGTCCCACGGAAACCGTTTTCTACGGCAAATCGGGCCAGCCGCTGTCCGACGCGGCCCATGCCGCCGCAGCCAAGCTGATCCACGTGGCCAGCCATCTGGTGGGCGTCGGCCAGACGACGCTGTTCGACGAATGGTGTATCGCCGACACCGATCTGGCGGTCATGCTCAAGCGCCTGTCGAACGACGACCTGCCCGACACGCTGCGCGCCTACGCCGATGCCCAGTGGCAGCGGCCTGCCGTCCAGAAATGGCTGGAACACAACGCCGCGGCGCGTTGACCTGACCACCGCCCCGGGCGCCGCGCGATGCAGCTTCTGGATCATGTCTCCATCACCGTCGCCCGCCTGGACGCCGCCCGGCCGTTCTACGACGCCGTCATGCTGGCGCTGGGCGCGCCGCGTTCCTGCTGGACCCCGACAACAATTGCGTCGAAGCGGTCTGCCATGCTGATGAATGACCCGGGCTGACCGCCCTGTTTGACCCGCCGCACGCGAACTGATGTTGCACCGCACCATCGGTTGCGGTGTAATGGGGAGGTCAACTCCGCCGGTTCCACTGGGGACCGGCTCGGCGGCCATCCGTCGCCGGCAGCCAATTACAGGAGATCGCCATGGCCGGATCCGGCACCGATCACACGCTCGCCCCGTCCCTCAACCCCTGGACGGCCGCTTACGAATATACGGTGGACGCGTGGCAACGCGGCGTGCTTTACGCGGACGTGATGCGCCAGCGCGGCAACCAATATCACGAACACATGGCCAAGCGCGCGCCCAACGTGCTCAGCATGGAATTCGAGCTGGTGCTGGACGGCCGCGAACTGCCCCGCCCCGTCAATTACGGCCTCTTGCGGATCAAGCCGCCGGCCGGCGTGGAAACGGACCCGATCAAGCGCCCCTTCCTGGTGGTGGATCCGCGCGCTGGCCACGGTCCGGGGATCGGCGGCTTCAAACCTGAAAGCGAGATCGGCGTGGCCGTGCGCGCCGGGCACCCCTGCTACTTCGCGACATTCCTGCCGCAGCCCATGCCCACGCAGACCGTCGAAGACGTGATGATGGCCGAGGCCCGGTTCCTGGAAGAAATCATCGCGCTGCACCCGGATGCCGAGGGCAAACCCGTCGTCGTGGCCAATTGCCAGGCCGGCTGGCAGATCATGATGACCGCGGCCGTGCGCCCTGAACTGTTCGGCCCCA
Source organism: Achromobacter sp. (assembly GCA_032015805.1). GTDB lineage: Bacteria > Pseudomonadota > Gammaproteobacteria > Burkholderiales > Burkholderiaceae_B > Achromobacter. The sequence goes on along the minus strand of DALZRX010000243.1, from coordinate 1,632 downwards.
TCATCGTCGCGGGCGCGCCGCTGTCGTACTGGGCGGGCTGGCGCGGCATGAATCCGATGCGCTATGCCGGTGGCCTGCTGGGCGGAAGCTGGCTCACGGCCATGACCAGCGATCTGGGCAACGGCAAGTTCGACGGCGCCTGGCTGGTCCAGAACTTCGAGAACCTGAATCCGGCCAACACCCTGTGGTCCAAGCAGTACAACCTGTACTCAAAGGTCGACACCGAGGCCAGCCGCTACCTGAGCTTCGAAAAATGGTGGGGCGGCCACGTGTTCCTGAACGGGCCCGAAATCCAATACATCGTCGACAACCTGTTCGTGGGCAACCGCCTGGCCACCGCCGGCCTGGTGACCTCCGACGGCATCCGCATCGACTTGCGCAACATCCGCTCGCCCATCGTGGTGTTCTGCTCCAAGGGCGACAACATCACGCCGCCCCCGCAGGCGCTGGGCTGGATCCCCGACCTGTACCAGAACGAGGCCGAGGTCCTGGCCCACGGCCAGACCATCGTCTACGCCATCCACGAAAGCATCGGCCACCTGGGCATCTTCGTGTCCGGCAGCGTGGCCCGCAAGGAACACCAGGAATTCACGTCCAACATCGACATGATCGATGTGCTGCCGCCGGGCATCTACCAGGCCGAGATCGCCGACAAGACGCCGGACACGCCCAACGCGGACCTGGCTTTCGGCAACTACGTGCTGTCCTTCGAACAGCGCAAGCTGGACGACGTGCGCGCCATCGTCGACCGCAAGGAAGAAGACGACCAGCGCTTTGCCGCGGTGGCCCGCATCTCCGACATCAACCTGGGCATGTACCGCAGCTTCGTGCAGCCCTGGCTGCGTGCCTTGGTCACGCCGCAATCGGCCGAGTGGATGCAACGCATGCATCCGCTGCGCCTGCCCTACGAACTGATCTCCGATCGGAATCCGCTCATCGCGCCCATCGCCAAAGTGGCCGAGCAGGTGCGCGAGAACCGGCAGCAGGCCGCGCCCACGAATCCCTTCGTGGTGGCGCAGGAGATGTTCTCGAACATGATCGAGACCAGCCTGAACATCTGGCAGGAACTGCGCGATTCGGCCGACGAACGCACGTTCATGGGCGTGTATGGATCGCCCGTGGTCCAGGACCTGGCCGGCCTGGGCGCCAAGTCCGGCCCGCCGCGCAGGCATCCGGGCGTGTCGCCGGAGCATCGCCGCTTCATGGAAGACCGAGCCGCGGAACTGCGCTCGATGCTGCAGGAAGGCGGACTGCGCGTGGCGGCCATCCGGATGCTGCTGTACGTGTCGGGCGCCGAGGGCGGCCTGGACGAACGCAGCTTCGCCTTGATCCGCAAGATGCGCGCAGAGGCCGACGATGCACTGACGCTCGAGGCGTTCAAGGACGTCATCCGCGACCAGGCCCTGATGATGACGCTGGACTCCACCGCCGCGATCCAGGCCATGCCGCGCCTGCTGGAAGGGTCCACGGCCGCTGAGATCCGGGCGAGCCTGACTGCGATGAAGGGCGTGCTGGAAGCGGCCGAACCGCTAAGCGACGCCGCGCGCGAAAGCCTGAGCGAAATGGAGCGCATCTTCGAGGCGGCCGAGCGCCGCGCGCAGCGGCGCGAGCAGGCGCAGCCGTCCCGCCGTG
>DALZRX010000242.1:0-6499 GCA_032015805.1 Achromobacter sp. | reverse complement strand
CCGCCGCGGGTCCGGCAGAGAAGGCGGCGCTGCGCGCCAGTTCCAGCCAGCGGTTGGCATTGGCCAGTTCCGTGGCCGGGACCAGCCTGGGCACCAGGGCAGGCGCGGCAACGTTGTAGGCGACCGTGCCCACCGCGCCGATGAACCCCAGCGCGGCCAGCCATTGCAGGCTGAGGCCGCCCGTCCACAGCAGCCCCAGCAGCGCCATCAGGCTTAGCGCGCGCACGGTTTCGGCGGCGGTCATCAGGGAGCGGCGCGACATCCGGTCCGCCAGGACGCCCGCGGGCAGGGACAGCAGAAGGAAGGGCAGCGTCTGCGCGGTTTGCAGATAGCCCGTCTGCGCGGCGCTGGCGCCCAAGGCAAGCACCGCATAGAGGGGCGCCGCGGCCAGCGCGATCTGCTCGGAGAATTGCGCGGCAAGGTTCGAGGCCGCCAGGCGGCGGAAGGCGGAAGGCAGGGCGGGCATGGGCGGGACGACGTGCGTCGCACAAACGGCAAGGGCACGATCTTGATCGTGCCCTTGCGGTCCTGCACTCCGGTCCTTGCTATCAGGCAAGGCGCGGGCCGGTCAGGGAATCGGCGGGTAGTCGCCGAAGCCGTCCGGCCAAGTGGTCAACACGTCGTAACCGGTCTCGGTGACAACGACCATGTGTTCCCATTGCGCGGATAGCGACCGGTCCTTGGTCACGACGGTCCAGCCGTCGGGCAACTGCTTGGTCTGCGGCTTTCCGGCGTTGATCATGGGTTCGATCGTGAACATCATGCCGGGTTGCAGCACCAGGCCTTCGCCGGGACGGCCGTAGTGCAGCACCTGCGGATCGTCGTGATAGATCTGGCCGATGCCGTGGCCGCAGTACTCACGCACGATGCTGAAGTGCTCGCGATGCGCCACGGTCTGGATGGCGTGGCCGATGTCGCCCAGCGTGGCGCCCGGCTTGACGGCCATGATGCCCGCGCGCATGGCTTCGTAGGTGGTGTTGACCAGCCGCCGCGCCAGCGGACTGGGCTGGCCGACGAAGTACATGCGGCTGGTGTCGCCAAACCAGCCGTCCTTGATGACGGCCACGTCGATATTGAGGATGTCGCCGTTCTTGAGCACCTTGGCCGACGGGATGCCGTGGCAGATCACGTGGTTGACCGAGGCGCAGATGGTCTTGGGAAAGCCGTGATAGCCGATGTTCGCGGGGGTGGCCTTGAGCACGTTGACGATGTAGTCATGGCAGACGCGGTCAAGCTCGTCGGTGGTGACGCCGGGGCGGACGTGTTCGCCGATCATGTGCAGTACTTCGGCCGCCATGGCGCCCGCCTTGCGGGCCATCTCGATGTCGGCGGCCGACTTGATGGAAACCTTCTTGGCCATTTACGCGGCCTCCTGCTGCGCCGGTTGCGGCAACCCCTGCGAGAGGGAGGCGATGGTGAAGCCTTCCGACTGATCGATGCGAATCAGCAACTGGCAGATGTCGGCGTGGCGCAGCTCGGGATACAGCTCGGACAGCATGCCGATGCGCATCCAGTGTTCGGCCTGGGAATTGATGGAGCGGCAGAGGGCGCCGCTGGCGACGCGCAGGTTCTCATGCATCTGCTCGGAAATCTTGACGATACCCATAGTGGATGTTCCGTATATGTTTTGTATATGGAACGTATCGTACTGCGGCGCGTGGCCGCGCGCAAATCGCGACCGTCTGCGCGTTTCAAGCGCCCGCGTTGTCCTTACTTACCTTGCGGCTCTTGCCTCGCGTCGACTTCTTGGCGGCGCCGGCGCGAGGCGCTTCCTTGGCGGCGGGCGCCGCGGTGGCGGTCATCTGTTCCATCCACATCAGCGCGTCGGTGTACGACAGGAACTGCTGCAGGTAACCGGGCGACATTTCGCGCATCAAGGACAGCGCGCGGTGCACGAGCTGGTTGGAATTGAGCGGCCCGGCGTTCTTGTGCACCTGTTCCTGCGACTGGCGGACCTGGCGGTCGGCGCTGAAGCGGGACCAGAGCGCGCGGAACTCGTCGAGCAGGGGCAGTTCGGGGTAGGCCGCGCGCAGGCCTAGCGGGTCGGGGGTTTCGTGGCCAAGACAGGTGACCAGCTCGGCGAGTGGCCCGGTCGCCCCGGCATCCGGCGCGGTTTCGGCATCCGACGCCTCGTTTGCGCCATCCACTTGCGCCTCGTATGCCCGGATCAGGGCGGTCAACCGCTCGTTCAGGCGCTGCCGGGCCGGGCCGCCATAAGCAGACGCGCGCCGGTCCAGCGCGTCGATCAGATGAAACCGCAGGGGATCGACGCGGTCGGCGCCGCTGGCACGCCACGCGTCCAGCACGGCGCGCGCGTTCAAGGTTGCTACACCGTTGCCGTCACTGCTCACCGGGCTTTTCCGCTTCGTTCGACGGCTTGGGGATGGGCGTGATTTCGACCCGGCGATTCTTGGCGCGGCCTTCCTCGTCGGCGTTCGACGCCACGGGTTGTTCGGCGCCAAAGGCCGCCGCAAACACCGTCGACGACGGCACACCCTCGTCAATCAGGGCACGCGTCACGGTGAGCGCGCGCTGGGCGGAAAGGTCCCAATTGTCCGCAAAGCGGCGGTTGCCTTCGCGCACCTGCTGGTCGTCGGTGAAACCGCTGACCATCAGGATTTCGTTGTGGGTCTTCAGATAGGCAGACAGGGGCTCGATCAGGCTTTTCAGGATCTCGCGGCCCTCGGGCTGAAGCTGGTCGGAGTTCAGGGCGAACAGCACGCTGCCGCTGATGCCGATGCGGCCGTTGACCAGCGTCACGCGGCCGGCAGCAAGCGGGCCGGCAAGCGCCTGTTCCAGCGTCTCGCGGCGCTGGGTTTCTTCCTGGCGCTGCTTGACCTCTTCTTCCAGGCGCGACGAAAGCTGCAACTGGACCGCAACGACGCTGACCAGGATCAGGACGAAGGCGCCCAGCAGCACCGACATCAGGTCGCCAAAGACGGCCCAGGCCGGCGCCGTCGCCTCCACGCCGCCGTCGATATCCTCGCTCATGCCGTCTCAGCTCCGGCCGTGGCACGTTGGGTGGCAAGCTGCTGCAGGTTCTCGATGATCTGCTTCTGCGACATCAGGCTCAGGTCGACGACTTCACGGGCTTGCGCCACGTAGTACGAGAGCTGTTCGTCGCCGCGCGCGATGGACTTGTCCAGCGCCGACTCGATGCGCTGCAGGTGCGCCGTGAGCTTGTCGTTCGACTCGCCAAAGGCCTGCACCGCGGCGCCGAAGGATTCGCCCAGGCTGGCAACCTCGACGGCGCTGCTCGTGACGAGCGACGCCACGTCGGCCAGCTTGCCGGTTTCGGATTCGACCTTGTCGGTGAACTGCGCGCCCACGCGTTCCAGCATGTCGGCCGACGACGCCACCAATGCGTCCACCGCCGTGCGCTGCTCGGCGGCGGTGTGGTTGACGGCGTCCAGCAGGGTGCTCAGCGTTTCCAGCAAACGGTTGCGTTCCTGGAGCATGTCGTTGTCGCGCACCATGCTGTCCGACAGCTTCTGGCGCAGTTCGCCGATGACTTCCGCGGCGGCGCGCGGCGCTTCGGAGGCCGCCTGCACAAGGCGGCCGATTTCGGCGATGGTCTCGCTTGCGTGCGCCTGCGTCTGCGCGGTGATGTCTTGCGCGGTGAGGTTCAGCGTGTCGCAGATTTCCTGCTGCAGGCTGGCGGCCTGTGCGCCCGCCTGTTGCCATTCGGTGCGCAGCGCGTCGGCCATGGCGCCCAGCTTGCCGGTCCAGGCGGCGAGGCGTTCCTCGTCGTTGGCCGCCAACGCCGTTTGCAGGGCGGTGTGCGATTGTTCCAAGGTCTGCAGCAGCTCGGCCGAGTGCGCGCCGAAGGATGCGGACGCCGCTTCCAGCGCCTGGCGGTTGTCGCTGGCCAGTTGCTTGCCGACTTCTTCCTGGCGGGCCTGCGCGTCGGTCCAGGCTTGCGTGACGCCGCCGGCTGCCGTTTCCAGGCGCGTGGACACGCCTTCCAGCAGGGCCGCCTGTTGTTGCGTCTGGGCGGAGATGTCGCGGGCGGTCTGGGCGAGCGCGTCGCTGATTTCGAACTGGCGCAGGGCGGCCTGCGTGCCGGCCTGTTCCCACTCTTCGCCCAGCTTGGCGGCGATCGCCGTAAGCGAGCCGGTCCAGGCGGTCAGGCGTTCCTGATCGCGCGAGGCCAGCGCGGCCTGTAGATCGGCGTGCGATTGGTCCAGCGTGCGCAGCAGCGCGTCGGCATGTTGGCCGAAAGCGGCCGCGGCCGTTTCGAGAGCTCGCTGGTTGTCGGCGGCCAATTGCTTGCCGAGGTCTTCCTGGCGGGTCTGCGCGTCGGTCCAGGCTTGCGTGACACTGCCCGCCGCTGTTTCCAGGCGGGTGGACACGTCGTGCAGCAATAGGGCCTGCGCTTCCGTCTGGCCGGCGATGCCGCGCGCGGTCTGGGCCAGCACGTCGTTGATTTCCTGCTGGCGTGCCACGGTGCTCGCGCCGGCCTGCTCCCATTCCTGGCCCAGCTTGGCGGTCATGGCGCCGAGCGTGTCGCTCCAGGCGGCCAGGCGCGCTTCGTCGCGCGAGGCCAGCGCAGCCTGCAGGTCGGCGTGCGATTGATCCAGCGTGCGCAGCAGCGAGGCGGCATGCTGTTCGAAAGCCGCCGTGGTGGCCTCCAGGGCGGCCTGGTTGCCGGCGGCCAGCTTGCCGCTTGCCTCTTCCTGGCGGGCGGCGGCGCGGGTCCATTGTTCCGACACGCCGTTGGCCGCGGCTTCCATTCGGGCCGACACCCCTTCCAGCAGGGCAGCCTGCGCCGCGGCCTGCTCGGCCACGTCGCGCACGGTCTGCGCCAGGGTGTCGCTGATCTCCTGCTGGCGGACGGCGGCCTGGGCGCCCGATTGCTCCCATTCCTGGCGCAGCGTGGCGCCCATCGCGCCCAGCGTTTCCGTCCAGGCGGACAGGCGATGCTGGTCACGCGAGGCAAGTTCGGTTTGCAGCGCGGCGTGCGAGGCGTTCAAGGTGCGCAGCAACGAAGCGGAATGCTGTTCGAAGCTGGCGGCCGCTGCGGTGAGGGCCTGCAGGTTGTCGCCAGCCAGCTTTTCGCCGGCTTGCTGCTGGCGCGACAGCGCCTCGGTCCAGGCTTGCGACATGTTGCCCGACGATGCCTCCAGGCGCGTCGACACGCTGTCCAGCAGGTTGGCCGAGCGCTGCTCGAAGGTCTGGGCAAAACGGTCGAGCGATGCGCGCAGGTCTTCGGCCATGGCTTCGCTCGCGCGCTGCTGGCCGGCCACCGCCTGGCTCCAGATCCCCGCCACGTCCGTGGTGGCGGCCTGCAAGCCGGCCGTGAGGCCTTCCAGTTGCTGGCGCACGGCTTGAGCCACCGTGTCCTGCAGGGTGGCGGTTTCGCGGGACAGGCTGTCCATGGTGGCCTGCACCACGGGTTGCAGGGCCTCGCCGGCCGAGCGGGCGCTTTGCGCCACGCTGTCCTTCATGGACTGTTCCATGACGGAGGCGAGGCGGGCGTAGGCGGCTTCCGCTTTGCCCTGGAATGCATTCTGGCTGGCAAGCTGGCGCTCGTTGAGCGCCTGATTCTGCTGCTCCATGCTCTTCATCATGGATTCAAGCTGGCCCACGATGGCCGGCATGGCTTCGGCCTGGCGTTGCATGACTTCGGCCTGGCGCTGCAGCAGCTTGAAGGATTCCTCGCGCTGATAGCCCTGCGAGTACACCCGCAGCGTGGTCGCGGCCTTGGTGTCCAGCAGTTGGGCCGCGTGAACGCGGTCGCGCCGGCACAGGGCGGCCAGGAGGCCCAGCATGGCGGATGTGGCGACGCCGGCGATCGAGGTCCCGAACGCAAATCCCAGGCCCTTCACGGGCGCAGCCAGCGACGCGCGGATCGCGGCCAGGTCGGTGGAGCTTTCCAGGGCGAGGCCGGTGCCGCGCAGCGTCACGACCATGCCGAGGAAGGTGCCCAGCATGCCCAGCAGGACCAGCAAGCCGACAAGGTAAGGCGCCATCGACGGTCCGGGCAGGCCCACGCGCTCGCCTTCGATGCGCAGGCGCGCCGCGTTGCGCAGACCGGCCGGCACCTTGTCCAGCCAGGCGCCCAGGCTGCCCGGCGCTTCATTCAGATCCGCGACGGCGCGCGTAAGGGAAGTGGTTGCCTGCTGGTAGCGCAGCAGTTCCAGCGCGCCTGCCACGTAACAGACGGCGATCAGCAGCGTCACGGCCAGCGCCAGCGGGTTCGTGCCCGCGTAACCCGCGCCGATCCAGCCCACAACGGCCAGTCCGGCCAGGAAAACCACGATATTGATCAGATTCTTGGACATAGTGTCCTAATTAGCTGGTACGAAGGGCGGCGAGCAACCCTTCGACCGGTTGTAAACGAACATCCAATTCGGCAAGCAGGACGGCGCGCATGTCGGCGCGGAAAGTGTCCAGCCAGGCGCCGGGGGTAATTGCCGGGGCGGCCGCTTCCGTGCGGGCCTGCGTCGCGCCCGCTGCGGGCGTATCGACGCCGGGTGTCTTTCCACCGGATGCCTCG
>DALZRX010000241.1:0-6575 GCA_032015805.1 Achromobacter sp. | reverse complement strand
ACGCCGCCGTCCTGCGCGCGGACCTCGCGCCCGCCACGCAGCGCGCGCTGGCCGACATGCTCGAGCCCGACGCCGCAATCGCCAATCCCGTCATCACCTACCTGCCGATGACGCCCGATCGCATTCGCGCCATGCTGGAGTCCGTCCTGGACGACGCCGGCGTGGACGGCGTGCTGGTGCTGCTGGCGCCCGATGCGCTGGCGGACATGCCCGCCGTCGCGCGCGAGTTGGCGCAGATCACGCCGTCGGCCAAGAAGCCCGTGGTGACCTGTTTCATGGGCGACGCGGGCATGCGGCCGCTGCGGCGCATGCTGGACGACGCGGGCACGTCGGCATTCCGCACGCCGGAATCCGCCGCGGACGCCTTCGGCGTGCTCGCGTCGCACCACTACAACCAGCAGTTGCTGTTGCAGACACAGCCTCCAGATCCCGCCGGCCACGTGCCGGACCTGACCGCGGCGCGCGAGATCGTCGCGCGCGTGCGCGCCGATGGCCGGCGCGAGCTCAATACCTCCGAAATCCGTACCTTGCTCGCACTGTTCTATGGGCCGCTGACGGACGCTGCCGCCACTACACCGCCCGGCGATGCCGAATCCCGTCCCATGGCGATCCGGGTCTGGCGCGACCCGCAGTTCGGCCCCGTCATCCGCTTTGGCGCGGGCGGGCCGGACGCGGTGCTGTCGCAGGCGGATCGCGGCATGGACCTGCCACCGCTCAACGGCTACCTGGCTCGACAGTTGATCGAACGCAGCCGGCTGTGGCGCCGCGTGCTGGCGCCCCGGGTGGGTCACATGGCCGCCGAGGCGTTGCAGCAGGCGTTGGTGCTGGTGTCCGAGCTGGTATCGGAACTGCCTGACATCGAATCCCTGGACATCGACCCGCTTTATGCGGGCGAGACCCATCTGCGCGCCGGCGGGCTGCGCATGACGCTGACCGAGACGCCCGGTTGCGGGTCGCCGCAGACCACCGGCTATCCGCACATGGCCATCCACCCCTATCCGGCGCGGCTGGTGCAGGTGCGCCGGTTCGACGACGGCATCCCGTGGGTGCTGCGGCCGATCCGTCCCGAAGACGGCGAGGCGTTGCAGGAATTCATCCGCGGCCTGTCGGAGCGGTCGCGCTACATGCGGTTCGTGTCGATGATGCGCGAGCTGACGCCGCGCATGGTCTCGCGCTACACGCAGGTGGACTACCACCGCGAGCTCGCGCTGGTGGCGGCGACGCAGGTGCCCAATCCCGCCAATCGCGGCCATCCGCGCGAGGTGCTGGTGGGCTTTGCGCACTACCTGCGCAATCCCGACGGCCGGGGTGCGGAGTATGCGCTGGTGATCGGCGACGACTGGCAGCGCCGCGGGTTGGGGCGCCAGCTCATGACTGCCCTGATCGACGCCGCGCGCGAACAGGGCCTGGAATACATCGACGGCTTGGTGCTGTCGACGAACCGGCCCATGCTGGCGCTGATGACCAGCCTGGGCTTCACCAACGATCCCGACCCCGAGGATCCGACGATGCGCCGGGTCTGGCTGAACCTCGGCTGATGCCCGGCGCGGCCGGGCGGGTCAGGCGGTCTTGCGGGACGGCTGCGCGGGCTTGAGCCGCGCGGCTGCCTCGTCCACCGACAGGACGTCGCCGAAGAACAGCATCCATCCGTGCAAGGCGTTCTCGTGTTCGGCCGGCGTCACGGCGGCGAGGGCATCGTCGACCATGATGGTCCGGAAGTCCCGCATCATGGCGTCGCGCGCGGTGGATTCGCAGCATACGTTGGTGACGGTGCCGGCGATCAGCAGCGTGTCCACGCCCAGGCCGCGCAGCAGCGGCTCCAGTTCAGACGAACCCGGCGCCATCGCGCTGTAGTAGCGCTTGACCACGCGCAGGTCAGTGGCTTGCGCGTGCAGTTCCGGATGCAGCGCAAACCCCGGCGAGTCGCGGCGCAGTGTCTCAAGGCGGCGGGCGCTGCGCTCCGGCGTCAGCATCACGCCGTGGTGATGCGACCAGAATACGTCCGCGTTGTCCGACGCCGTCTGCACCCACACCACCACGCCGCCCGCGTCCCGCACCGCATCGCAAAGACGGTTGATGGGGTCGATGATCTCGCGCGCGGGGGCGCATTCGCCCTGGTAGCCGGGCAGCAGGAAGTACTGCTGCATGTCGATCACGACCACCGCGGTGCGCGCGGCCGGCAGTTCGTCATAGGGATGCAGGCAGCCCTGGCGGGCCACGACGCGATCCTTCACCCACTGCGGGAATTCCATGCTGCCTCCTTAGCCGTAGCGGCGCGCCACGGCGGACTCGACGCGGTAGATGATGAGATACATGACGCTGGAGATCAGCGCCAGCATCACGATGGCGGTCATGACGATGTTCAGCTTGAACACCTGGCTGCCGTTCATGATGAGAAAGCCCAGGCCCGAATCCGCCGACTGGAATTCGCCCACGATCACGCCCACCAGCGCCAGGCCGATGTTCATCTTCACGGCGGCGATCAGCGTGGGCACGCTGCCCGGCAGCACGACCTTGGTCAGCACCTGCCAGCGGCTGGCGCCGAACGTGTGGGCAAGCTTCACCTTGTTCAGGTCGATGCCGCGGAATCCCGCATACACCACCATGATGGTCACGAACACCGCAATGGCGACCGCCATGCCGTACACCGCGTAGTCCGAGCCCAGCCACAGATAGAAGATGGGCACGAACGCAATCTTCGGCATGGCGTTCGCCACCACCAGGAAGGGATCGGTCACCTTGTAGAGGAAATCGGACCACCACAGCGCGGCTGCCACCACGATTCCGATGCCCATGCTGAGCACAAAACCCACCAGTGTGGCCGATAGCGTCGTCATGATGTGCTTGCCAAGGCTGCCGTGATTCCACAGTTCAAGGAACGTGGGCCACAGCGCGCTGGGGTAGCTGGTGAGCAGCGGATTCAGGATGTGCATGCGCGGCAGGATTTCCCACGCACATAGAAAGACCGCCAGCAGCAGCGCCTGCGCCACGCGGATGTTGCGGCGGCGCGCGCGGTCGCGGCGCAGATAGTTCAGGTATTTCTCGCTGGGCCCCGGCACGGCGCGCAGCGGAACAGTATTGGCAATCGGCGCGTTCATGGCTCAGCCCTCCACATGGACGTCCAGCTCGTCCCAGAGCTGTTTGAAGTAGGTGTTGAACTCCGGGCGCGAGCGCGCCTGAAATGGCGTGGGACGGACCTGACCCTCGCCGTAATGAATGCGGTACTGGCTCTTCAGGCGCCCGGGCCGCCGTGACAGCACGATCACGCGGTCGGTCATGGCGATGGCCTCGCCGATGTCGTGCGTCACCAGCACCACCGTCTTGCCTTCGCGGCGCAGGATGTCCACGACCTCGTCGGAAATCGCCAGCCGGGTCTGCGAATCCAGCGCCGAGAAAGGTTCGTCCAGCAGGATCACGTCGGGCTCGGTCACCAGCGTGCGCGCCAGCGCCGCGCGTTGCCGCATCCCGCCGGACAGTTGCCGCGGCGTGTGCGACAGGAAGGCGCCCAAGCCGCATTTCTCAAGCAGGTGCACGGCGCGCGCCTCGCTGCGCGCGTCGCGCCGCCCCTGGATCTCGGCGCCCAGCATCACGTTGTCCAGGATGGTGCGCCATTCGAACAGGTAGTCCTGCTGCAGCATGTAGCCGATGCGGGCGTTCGGTTTGGTGACCGCCTGCCCATCGACCAGCACCGCGCCAGAAGTCGGCGGGATCAGGCCGGCAATCAACGACAGCAAGGTGCTTTTGCCGCAGCCGCTTTGCCCGATCAGGCTGACGAATTCGCCGGGCGCCAGGCTGAACGAGACGTTCGACAGCGCCTCGGTCTCTCCTTCCGGCGTGAAGTAGGAAAGACAGACCTCGCGCAGTTCGATCTTGGCCGTGGCGGGCGCCGGCTTCAGGTTGTGGATGGCGGCCCCCATCATTGCGCCTTCTTGGCAAAGTCGGCGATCACCACGTCCTCGTATTTCACGCGGGCGCTGTCCTTCATGACCGCGCTGGCGATCAGCATGTCCTGCAGTTGCGTCATCGCCTGCGCCGTCACCAGCGGCGTGGTCTTCCAGATCTGGTATTGCTTGTAGCGCTCGATGGCTTCGGTCACCGCGGCCGGGTCCATGCCGGGGAAGAAGGTCATGATCTGCGGAGCCAGCCTGGCGGCAGGCGTGTCCTTCACGTACTTCTCGGCGCGCGCCACGACGTCGGTCCAGGCCTGGATGACCTTGGGGTTGTCGCGGATGTATTTGTCGGTGGCCGTGAAGACGGTGTAGTCCACCTGGCCCACCTCATGTCCCACGGAGGCAACGATGTGCCCCTTGCCGTTGCGAACCAGTTCGCCGGCCTCGGGCTCCAGGAAGATGCCGTATTCGCCCTGGCCGGCCATCCAGGCGCCGGCGCGCGCGGGGATGCCGATGTTGTTGAGCAGCTTCACGTCCTTCTGGGGGTCCAGGCCATGCTTGCGCAGCGCCGTCTCCAGGAACACGATGGGGTTGGAGCCGGGGCGGAATCCGATCACTTCCTTGCCCTTGAGCATGGACCAGTCGAACTTGTCGACCGGCTTGCGCGCCAGGAGAAAGAAGCCATCGGTTGCCGTCAGCCCGGCGAAGATCTTGGGCTTGACCGGCGATTCGCTGTTCTGCACATAGATGGACGCCTCGGGTCCGATCAGCACAATGTCCGCGCTGCCCGACAGCAGGGCGGTCATGCCCTTGTCGGTGCCTTGCGAGGTCTTCATGGACACGTCCAGGCCGGCGTCCTTGAAGTAGCCCTGCGACAGCGCGACATACTTGGGCACGTACAGGATGGATCGCACCACCTCTTCGTACCGCACTTTGACGGGAGGGTTCAGGGCTTCGGCCTGGGCGGCCAATGGGGCAAGCAGCGCGAGCAGCGCCGCGCCTGCCAGGCGGGGCAAGGGCAAGGTCTTCACGGACTTTCTCCTGCGTCTTGAATGCCACGCCGACGATCGGCGCAACACGGCCAATGGGATGGATCGACTGCAACAACAGGGAAGCCCGAACGTTGGAGGCCCGGGCCGGTGAGGCTTGGATCGAATACTATATTCAAGACAAGCAGGCGACAAGCATTTTACGATTGGCGTTTTTCTCTATGGACGTGCTTCGCCCGAAGCCCGAAAATCCGTGGCTGGAATACCAGTTGGTATACAAAATCAGCTTTTAAGCCTGTTTGGGGGCTCAACCCATCGTAGGCGCGGAAAGGCTCCGTGCCCATCGGCCAGGAACACGGGCTGCGCGTTGCACGCCGCCCGCCTTGGTTCCCAGGCCGGTTCCTGCGCTAGGCCAGGACTTCGTTCAGGAATGCCGAGATGTCCGCCACTTCCTCGGCGCAGACCGAGTGCGGCATCGGGTACGTGCGCCAGCGCACGTCGTAACCCAGCCGCTTGAGCTCCGCCAAAGACGCTTCGGCGCGCGCCAGCGACACCACCGGGTCGTATTGGCCGTGGGCCATGAAGATGGGCGTGGCATCGTTGGCATGCTGGCGTTCGGCTTCGGCGCTGTCCACCAGGGGCAGATAGCCCGACAACGCCATCATGCCGGCCAGCTTTTCGGTCAGGCGCAGACCCGTGTGCAAGGTCATGGCGCTGCCCTGCGAGAAACCCGCCAGCACGATGTTCGACGTGGGGATGCCCCGCGCGTTTTCACGTGCAATCAGCTTGTGGATGGCGGCTTCCGAGGCGCGGATGCCATCGCCGTCTTCCACGCGCACCAGATCCATCACGAGGATGTCGTACCAGGAACGCATCGACATGCCGTTGTTGATCGTCACGCGCTGCACCGGCGCGTTCGGAAACACGAAGCGCACACCGAGCCCGGCGGGCAACTGCAGCTCCGGCACGATGGGCGCGAAATCGTTGCCATCGGCGCCCAGGCCGTGCAGCCAGATCACGGCATGCGTGGGGTTGGGGGCGGTTTCGATCTCGATGCAGTCGAGCAGGTCGGGTGCGGTCATGGACGGGCGGTAGGAAATATCAGAGGGTAAGGGTCTTGAGCGCCTGGAACAGCGCGCGATAGTGCTTCTTCTGCGGCTCCTGGCCCTGCAGCAGCGCGGCGTTGGCCAGCTTTTCCTTGCGCGCGGCCCGGATCAGCGTGCGCAATTGCTGCACGTCGGCCTGCGGATTGGCGTTCAAGAGGCGGGTCAGGGCGTCGTCGTCATCGAGCAGGCGGTCGCGCAGCGTTTCCAGCCGATGCATGGCGGCCGTTTCTTCGCGGGAGCCGTTCTCCCAGACATCGAGTTGCTTGCGGATGTCGTCGGCGGGGGCGTCGCGCATCAGCTTGCCCACAAAGTGGACCTGGCGCCGCAGGCCTTCGCGCCCCGTGGTGCGTTGCGCCATGCGGATCGCTTCGTACAGCCGTTCTGAGAGCGGCAATTGCTTGAGACGGTCGGGCGACAGCGCGATCAATTGCTTGCCCAGGTCCAGCAGGGCGTGCATATCACGCTTGACCTGGGACTTGCTGGGACGGTCGTAGCCGTTCTCGTCGTAACCGTCGTCGACGGAATCTTCTTGGGGATGGGAATTCATGGAAAACTGCGCAATGACAGACTTGGCTATGATAACCGTCTCT
>DALZRX010000240.1:0-6606 GCA_032015805.1 Achromobacter sp. | reverse complement strand
GTTCGGGCTGCACGGCCGGTTTGGCGGACTCGTCCTGCGCGGGCTTCGGCGCGGGCATCAGCGGCGCGCTGCGTTGCTGCGCCAATTGACGCGCCGGCACTTCGATCACTTCGCCTGCGTTGATCTTGAACACGGACACGGCTTCGGCCAGGCGCTGCGCCTGTTCCTGCAGCGAGCCGGCGGCGGCCGCGGCCTCTTCGACCAGCGCCGCGTTCTGCTGCGTCACTTCGTCCATCTGCGAAACGGCACGGTTCACCTGGTCGATGCCGCTGGATTGCTCCTCCGACGCCGCCGAGATCTCGCCCATGATGTCCGTGACGCGCTTCACCGAGGCCACGATCTCCTGCATCGTCGCGCCGGCGCGTTGCACCTGCTGCGAACCCGCGCCCACCTTGGTCACGGAGTCCTCGATCAGGCCCTTGATTTCCTTGGCCGCCTGCGCGCTGCGCTGCGCCAGCGAGCGAACTTCGCCCGCCACCACCGCAAAGCCCTTGCCCTGCTCACCGGCACGCGCGGCTTCCACCGCCGCGTTCAGCGCCAGGATGTTCGTCTGGAACGCAATGCCGTCGATGACCGAGACGATTTCCGAGATCTTGCGCGAGCTGGCCGAGATCTCCTGCATCGTGTTGACCACTTCCGACACGGCCGAACCACCGCGCTCGGCCACGTCGGATGCGCTGGCCGCCAACTGGTTGGCCTGGCGGGCGTTGTCCGCGTTCTGTTTGACGGTCGAGGCCAGCTCTTCCATCGAGGCAGCGGTCTCTTCCAGCGAGGCGGCCTGCTGTTCCGTGCGGCTGGACAGATCCGTGTTGCCCGCGGAGATCTCACGCGCACCCAGGTTGATCTCTTCCACGCCACGGCGCACCGAGGCGACCGTGCGCGTCAGGCTTTCCTGCATGCGCTTGATCGCGCCGAACAGGTGGCCGATTTCGTTCGTGCTGCGCACCTCGATGCGGCCGGTGAAGTCGCCGGCGGAGATCTTCTCGAAATGGTCGCCGGCTTCATGCAGCGGACGCAGGACGGTGCGGTTGATGAAGAGCCAGCAGCCCACCGCCAGGATCAGGGCGATCGCCAGCAGCACGATGGTGACCGTGCGCGAAATGTTGTGATCGGCTTCCGCCTGCACGACGAGTTCGTCGGTGCGCGTGTCCACGAACTGCAGCACGTTGTTGACGGCCTCGCGGAATGCCGTGTTGGCCGCGCTGCCGGCGTCGTTCAGGTCCAGGTAGTCCTGGATGGCCAGATTGGCCAAGGCATCCGCCTGGCGCTGGTAGACGTCGGAGAACTGCTTGTAGGCCACCTCGAGCTTCTGCACGAGTTCCTCGGAACCGGCCAGCCGCGGCGACTTGCGGAATGCGTCCAGCGACTTGGCGCCTTCGGCCATGAGCTCGTTGGCGCGCTTTGCCTGCGAGTTGGATTGCTCCGTCTTGCCCTGCTGCATGTCCATCAGCGAAGTGGCAAGCAGCAGGCGGCCGCGCAGGAACGCGTTGTAGCCGCGATGCAATTGCGTCGCCTGATTGGAATAGGCGTCGTTGACCCGTTCCAGCTTGTCGTTGCTGGAATTCAACCCCATCCACGCCACGCCGTTCGAAATGAACATGGCGCCCGTGAAGAGCAACAGCACCAGGATGATGCAGGTGCGAACTTTCAAATTACCAAGCATGAATTATCCGAGCGTTAAGCAACGAGAAACGACACTACTTACCCTACACGCACTACGGACGCCCCGGCCCTTGGCCGGCAGCGTCCGAAAAGTGCGCCACCCGCAGCGCGCGCAAGCGGCGCCGCGTCGAAAACTACCGCATTACTTGCGGCTGAAAAGGCTGGAGCCCTGAATCGTCATGAATGCAGCCGATGCCGCCTGCAAGGCCACCTGGCGCAGCGCAAGCTGGCTGGCGCCGGCGTAGTAATCCAGGTCTTCCAGATCCGACAGCGACTTCGAATACGACAGGCCCTTCTGCGTGCCGGTGGCGTCCAGCGCCTCCAGTTCGTTCAGGCGCGCGCCCACCGAGGCGCCCACGGTCAGGACGTTGTCGTAGGTGGTCGCAAGCTTCTTGTTCGCCGTCGCCAGTTCGTTGTTCAGCCGGGCCAGCGCCTTCTCGTCGCCGGCGATGGGCGAATCCAGCACCTTGATCAGGTTGTCCAGCGTGTTGAACATGTCGACGTCGGCCGACTGAATGCTTTCGACGTTGATCACGTCGCCATTCTGCGGCGTGCCCTTGACCACCACGGCGACGCCGCCGAAGTCGATGCTCGAACCCGGCGTGTACGCGGTCGGGCCGGCCGGCGGCGCGGGCGTCGTCACGGGCGGCACGGGCGGGGTGGCGTTCGGGTCGGTCGTGATGACGCGGTAGCCCATGTTGCCCGTGGCGGGATCGGATTCAAACTGCAGGCTGAAATTCTTGCCGATGTTGGGGCTGCCGGGGGTGACCGACACGGTGCCGAATTCAGCGGTGCCGCCGTTGGCCGGCGCGGCGGTGCTGACGTACGCGGTCGAGCCCGGGTTGGCGCGGTTGAAGATGTCGCTGCCCAGATCGCTGGTGGAAAGCTGGCGCGACTGGTCGACCTGCACGGTGCGCTCGCCGGTGGCGCCGCTGTAGACGATCTTGCCCGTCGCGTCCTGGGCGTACGGCACCACGCCGCCTTGGTAGCCCGAGAACATGTACTGGCCGTTGCCGTCGGTGCTGTTGGCAAGGCCCAGCAACGCGTCGCGGGCGCTCTTGAGCGCGGTCGACAGGGCCTGGCGGTCGCTGTCGGCGAAGGTGCCGTTACCGGCCTGGACCACCCGGGTGCGCACGTCTTGCAGCGCGGTGGTGATGGAGTCCAGAACGTTGGCTTCCTGCCCGAGGTTGGTCTTGGCCGTGTTGCGGTTCAGACCATACGTCGTGTTCATGCTTTGCGTCTGCGCGACGCCGATCGACAGGGATGCCGACAGCGGATCGTCCGCCGGGGTCAGGAACTTGCGGCCGCTGCCAACCTGTTCCACCAGGCGATTCATGTCGGATTCCTGGGCGAGAACGCCGCTCAGGCCGTTCGTGTACATCATCGTGGTGCTCAGACGCATGGTGCAGCTCCGAAATGCTTTCTAGTATTCACAATCAACGTTCTGATCAGCTGCGCAGGCCCAACAGCGTGTCAAAAATGGTGCTCGCCACATCGATGATGCGGGCGCTGGCCTGGTATTGCTCCTGGTAGAGCGACAGGCTTACGTATTCTTCGTTCAGGTTGACGCCCGACACCGCCTGTTGCGCGGCCGTCGTCTGCTTGATCAGGTTGACCTGCGCCGTGGCGGCCGTCTTGATCTGCTGCGTCTGCACACCGACGGTGTTCACGACCTGCGCGAACATGTCGTTGATGCTCATCGTGCCGTGACCCAGCACCTTGCTGGTCTGAAGCTGCGCCAGCTTCAGGGCGTTCTTGCCGTTGGCGTCGCCGCCTTCCGCGTCCGCAGCGGCCACCTTGTCCGGGTCGGTGATCAGGACATTGATGTCGCGGGCCGCGTCACGCGTGGGCGACAGCGACCACTTGTCGCCGGCCTGGGGCGGCGCATTGATGGTCAGCGTCAGGCCCATCTCGCTTTCGAGGTTCAGCGTGGCGGTGGGCGGCGTGCCGGTGGCCGGGCCGTTGTAGACCTGCGAGCCTTCCGGCATGCGCAAGACCTGGTAATTGGTGCCGTCGAACGAGATCTCGTAGTCCTTGGCATTGATGTTTGCCAGGTTGGTGAACTCACCCGAGATCTGCGCGTTGCTCTTGTTGCCCGTGTTGGGCACGCCCTGGGGCGAACCGATGCCAAAGAAATCCGTGCCCGGGTTGCCGCCCTGGTCCAGACCTTGCTTGTGCTGTTCGTTGAACGACAGCGCCAGGCCGACGGCCATCTGGCCCAACTGGTTCTGCATGACGTCCAGGGACGACGCCCGGAACTGCAGCAGGCCACCCAGCTTGCCGCCGGTGATGTCGGTGTCCTTCATCTCGACGGCGATGGTCTTGCCCGTGCCGGCCGGCAGCGTGTAGGCAATGACGGTGCGACCCGCGTCCGCGGCCGACGGCACGGCTTGCAGCGGGTAGATCGTGTTGCCCGACAGCAGCGATTGGCCGCCCTTGGTGAGCGAGACGCTGATCTTGTCGCCTTGCTCATAGGTCGTGATGCCGATGAGCTGGTTCAGTTCCATGACGGCCTGGTCGCGCTGGTCGAGCAGGTCGTTGGGGGGGCTGCCGCCGGCCTTGCCGGCCGCCAGCGAGATCTGCTGGTTCAGGTCGTCGATGCGGGACAGGTAGCTGTTGACCTGGTCCACGGTGGTGCTGACCTGCGTATTCAGGCCTTCACGCTGCTTCTGCATCTCTTGGTAGGCCGAGCGGATCTGCGTCGTCAGGCTGTTGGCCTGGCCCAGCAGGTCGGCGCGCGCGGCGGGATCCGCCGGCTTGCTGGCCACCGTGTTCATGCTGGTGAAGAAGTTGGTCAGGCCCGGGGCGATGCCCACGGTGCGGTCGGAGAACAGGTTGTTGATCTGCGAGACCTGGTCGAGCTGCGCCTGGAGCTGGGCGCCGCTGCCGTTCGCGCCGACGAGCTGCTTGTACAGGAAGCTGTCGTAGCTGCGCTCGACAGTGTCCACCTGGACGCCGCGGCCGATATAGCCGTTCGACGTCGCCTGTGCGCCCGCCGTGGAGGTCATGACGCGCTGGCGGTTGTAGCCGACCGTGGTGGCATTGTTGATGTTATGGCCGGTGGTTGCCAGGCCCGCCTGCGCCGCGTTCAACCCGCCCAATGCCGTTTTGTACAAATTCATGCTGACAATGCCCCGTATGTAACCGCAGCTGTTATCTCTGGATACCCCGTTTACGGCAGGAGCTCACCCAAATTTAGAGTCCTTCCAGCATCCGGCGCGAATTTTCCACGTTGGATGCCGCGCCCCGCAGTTGCCCCATGATGCCGATGAGCTTCTGGGCGTAGCGCGGGTCGGTCGCGTAGCCGGCGTCCTGGATCCGGCGGGCCGCTTCGACCTCGTTGCGGGCCGTCGTCACGCTCTCGTAGCGCGGGCTGTTGCCGATCAGGCGGGCATAGTCGGCGAACGATTCCTCGTACGACGCATAGGCCCGGAACGGCTGCGTCACCTTGCGGGCGACGCCGTCTTCGTATTCGGTGGTCAGCACGTTGACGACCTTGCCCTTCCAGCTCGGACCCGCCTTGATCCCAAAGAGGTTGAAGCTGGTGCTGCCGTCCTCGTGCTTGATCTCGCGCTTGCCCCAGCCCGATTCCAGCGCCGCCTGGCCCATGATGAGCCGGGCCGGCACGCCGCTTTGCTGCGATGCGAGGTTGGCCGCGCGCGACATCTTGGACACGAAATCGACCACGTGCCCGGGCGCGCCTTCGGCCGCAGCCAGCGCGCGGTCAGCCGGCCGGTTGTTGCGCATCACGTTCAGCAACGCGGACACTTCACGCGAGCCGCCCGTCTGGAAGTCCAGGTCGCCGCCCTGCCCGATGCGCTTGATGGCTTCGTCCGACATCTCGCCGGGCTTGCCCTGCTGCATCTGCGCCAGGATGGCCTGCGACAGGCCGATGCCTGGCGAGGCCAGGTGCAACGCAAGCTGCTCGTCCGCCATGGACTGCAGCATCTGGGTCTGTTGCGAGTCGAACAGGCCTTCCTTGGGCGTGGCCTCGCGCATGCGCTTGACCATCATCTGCAGGAACAGCGCCTCGAACTGCTTGGCGACCTGTTTCTGTTGTTCGGTGCCGGCGGGATCCTTCTTGACGTCGCGCTTCAGGTCCGACAGGCGGCCCATGTCGAAGACCGAATCCTGCCGGGCGTTGCCGCGAGCCGCGTCGTTGGTGTAAGCCATGGCCGTCAGATGATTTCAAGTTCGGCGCGCAAGGCGCCCGCCGTCTTCATCGCCTGCAGGATGGCCAGCAGGTCCTGCGGCGTGGCGCCCAGGGCGTTCAGGCCCTTGACCACGTCGGCCAGATTGGCGCTGGTGTTCACGCGCTGCAGCGAGCCGTTGTCCTGGCGCACCTCGATCTGGGTATTGGGCACCACCACCGTCTGCCCCTGCGTGAACGGCGTGTCCGGCTGGACCACCTCGTTCTGGCGGTTGATGATGACGGAGAGGTTGCCGTGCGCCACCGCGGCCTCTTCGATCATGACCGTGCGGTTCATGACGACCGAGCCCGTGCGGGCATTGATGATGACCTTGGCGACCGTCGGTGCGCGCGTCACCTGCAAGTCTTCCATCTGTGACAGGAAGCGGGCCTGCGAGCCCTGCTCCATCGGCGTGCGCACCTGGACGACGCGGCCGTCCAGCGCGGTCGCCGTGCCCTGCCCGAACTTGCGGTTCAGGGCCGTCGCCACGTTCTGGGCGGTGCCGAAGTCGGTATTGTTCAGTTCGACATGGACGTAGCCATCGCGCGCGAACGTGGTCGGCACGCCGCGCTCGACGATGGCGCCCGCGCTGATGCGGCCACCGTTCAACTGGTTGATCTGCACGCTGGAACCGCCCGCGGAGGCGCCGGCGCCGCCGACCAGGATGTTGCCCTGGGCGATGGCGTAGACCTGGCTGTCCGCGCCCTTGAGCGGCGTCATCAGCAGCGTGCCGCCGCGCAGGCTCTTGGCGTTG
>DALZRX010000239.1:0-6611 GCA_032015805.1 Achromobacter sp. | reverse complement strand
CGCTGGCTGACGCGCCAGCGCGCGCTGGCCACGCACCCCCTGAACGCCAAACTGTTCGCCCACGCCACCCTGCAACGCGTGGTGCTATCCTGCCAGGCGTAAGTCCTTGATCCGGCGGTGCTTTGTCCTGCAGTGGGGCAGCGCGCTCCGGTTCGCAACACTAGATTCTCCATGTACGTCGATTCACACTGTCATCTGAATTTTCCCGAGCTGGCGAACGATCTGCCGGCCATTCTTGACCGCATGACGGCCAACCAGGTCACGCACGCGCTGGTCGTCAGCGTCAACATGCCGGAATGGCCCGGCCTGATGGCGTTGGTCGAGCCGCAGCCGCGACTCTGGGCGTCGGTGGGCGTGCACCCCGACTACGAAGACACGCCGGACCCGACTCCCGAGGAGCTGGTGCGTTTGGCCCAACATCCCAAGGTCGTGGCCATCGGTGAAACCGGGCTGGACTACTACCGGCTGTCCGAGCCGCTGGATTGGCAGCGCGAACGTTTCCGCCGCCACATCCGCGCCGCGCGTGACGCCGGCCTGCCGCTTATCGTGCACACCCGTTCGTCCGCCGAAGACACCGTGCGCATGCTGCGCGAGGAAAAGGCGGCCGAGGTCGGGGGCGTGATGCACTGTTTCACCGAGACCTGGGAAATCGCCCAGGCCGCGCTGGAACAGAATTTCTACATCTCGCTCTCCGGCATCGTGACGTTCAAGAACGCCCAGATCGTGCATGAGGTGGCCGCCAAGGTGCCTCTGGACCGGCTGCTGATCGAAACCGATTCGCCTTATCTGGCGCCCGTGCCGTTCCGCGGCAAGCTCAACGATCCGTCCAAGGTCATCCACGTGGCCGAAAAGATCGCGGACATCCGCGGCATCACGGCGGCCGAGGTCGCGCGCGCTTCCACCGACAATTTCTTCAAGCTTTTCAGCAAGATCAAGAAATAGGTCACTCCGATTCATTGAATCCGCATCCTAGGACTGCCATGGCCATCAGCATCGTCTCCGCTCACAAAGCCTTCCTGTCCTGCGGCCGTGCCGGCCTGCTGGCCCTGGCCATCGGACTGGCCGCGCCCGCGGTCCAGGCGGCCAATCCCGCCGACTGGTGGGTCTACGTCGCGAACGACTATCCCGACGACATCAAGGACCTGCTTGCGCACGGGTCCGACCCCAACGTGCGCTACAAGAACGGCCAGCCCGCCATCATGCGCGCGGTCGTCGACAACGCCTGGAAGGTGTTTGACGTGCTGGCCGCCGACAAGCGCACGGACGTCAACGCCGAGAATCCGGCGGGCGAAACGCCGCTGATGTACCTGGCCATCGCCGGCCAGACCGAGCGCGCGAAGAAGTTGATCGCTCGTGGCGCCCAGATCAATCGCCTGGGCTGGACGCCGCTGCATTACGCCGCCTCCAAGGGGCAGATGGAAATGGCGCGCCTGCTGCTGGCGAACAAGGCGATGGTCAACGCACCGGCGCCCAATGGCGAAACGCCGCTGATGATGGCTGCGCTGTCGGGACGCAAGCCCATGGTCGAACTGCTGATCCGGTCGGGCGCCGACGTTACGACCCAGGACACGAAGGGCCAGGACGCGGCCGCATGGGCGGCAACGGGCAAATCGGAAGGTCTGGCCGCGGAGCTGACCGCCATGATCCAGAAGGAAGAGGACGCCAAGCGCAAACGCCGCGCGGCGGCGCAGGGGGCGCCGCAGGACGCGGGTGCGGCACAGCCTGCCCAAGCGCCGGCCGCGGTCCAGGCGCCCGAGGCGGCACCTGCAGCCGCTGCCCCGGCGTCCGGTAGCGGGGTGAAGGGCGTTTCCGGCGTGGGGCTGTCGGATTACGAGAAGCCGGCCACGCCGTGACGAACTCCCGGCAGTCCCTGCCGCCCACGCAAACCCGCCGCTTGGCGGGTTTTTTTATGCCCGAAATTCGGGGTTTTCCCTTGCGATTCTCATTCGGCGGGAAAAAATCGAA
Organism: Achromobacter sp.; assembly: GCA_032015805.1. GTDB lineage: Bacteria > Pseudomonadota > Gammaproteobacteria > Burkholderiales > Burkholderiaceae_B > Achromobacter. The sequence continues at coordinate 4,646 of DALZRX010000239.1, read as the reverse complement.
GCCAAACAGCCACGAATTGATAATCTCGCGGCCATATTGCTGGGAGTCGAATACTTATGTCGGAACCGTCCGTCGGGGCGGGCGCGGATCGCGTCCTGTATGTGCTGGCCACGTTGGCCCGGCACGACGGCCCGCTCAGTATTGCCGCGCTGGCCGAAAAGACCGGCCTTGCCCAAAGCACGCTGTACCGGCAGGTCGCGCTGCTCAAGCGCTGGGGATTCGTCGCCGAACACGACGGTGAGTACGGACCCGGCCCGCTGTGCGTGCAATTGGCCTGGGGCTTTGACCAGTCGTCGTTCCTGATTCATGAAGCGCAGCCCGACATGGCGGCGTTGGCCGCGTCCTCCGGCGAAACCATCGGCCTGCTGGTTGCCGTCAAGGACCAGGCTGTCTGTCTGGACATGGTGGAAAGCCAGCATCCGCTGCGCTGCTCGTTCACCAAGGGCCGAGGGCTGCCGCTGGCGCGGGGCGCGTCGGCCAAGTCCTTGCTGGCGTTCATGCCGCAGGCACGCCTGCAGGCCGCGCTGGCCTACCTGGCCAACGAGGCCGGCGTGGATGCTGGCCGGCTGGAGATGGAACTGGAGACCATCCGCGCGCAGGGATACGCCGTCACCGACAGCGAGGTCGATGCCGGCGTGTGGGGCGTCAGCGTGCCGATCTTCCAGCGGGCAAACCAGGCCGTGGCCTCGATCACGCTGATGGCGCCGTCCACCCGGGCAGCGCAGCGCCCGGATGCGCTGATCGAGATGACCGCCGCGGCCGCCCGCCGCATCTCGGAGCGCCTGAAGGCAGCCTGACCCCGTTCGCCATTCACCGGATTTTCGCTGCACCCCGTCGTACCACCCGTCGTACCCACTTCCATAGGACCCACCATGACCACTCGCCGCACACTGCTGTCCGCCGTCCTGACCCTGAGCCTCGCTTGGGCCGCCGGGACCGTGCACGCCCAGGAAACGATCCGCGCCGTCACCGACGCCACCTTCCCGCCGATGGAGTTCGTCAAGGACGGCAAACGCACCGGCTTTGACATCGAGCTGGTTGAAGCGCTGGCCGGCGCCATGGGCAAGAAGGTCGAATGGATCGATATCGACTTCAAGGGTTTGATTCCCGCGCTGCAGGCCGGCCGTGCCGACATCGCCGTGTCGGCCATCTACATCACGCCCGAGCGCAGCAAGGTCGTCGATTTCACCGATCCGTACTACGCCGGCGGCCTGGTGGTCCTGACCAAGGCCGACGGCCCCATCAAGTCGCTCAAGGATCTGGATGGCCGCAAGGTGTCGGTGCAGGTCGGCACGAAGTCCGTGAACTACCTGAAGGAACATCTCCCCAAGGTGCAGCGTGTGGAAGTCGAAAAGAACCAGGAGATGTTCAACCTGGTGCAGATCGGCCGCGCCGACGCCGCGGTGACGGGCAAGCCCGCCGCCAAGCTGTTCGCGCAGAGCACCACGGGCCTGACGGTGCTGAACGACCAGGTGACGACCGAGGACTACGGCATCGCCGTGCCCAAGAACAAGCCTGAGCTGACGCGCGACCTGAACGCCGCGCTGCAGAAGCTGAAGGCTGACGGCAGCTACCAGGCCATCGTGAACAAGTGGTTCGAGGCGCCCGCGAAATGAACCTGGAATTTGCTCCCGTCTTCGCCGACTTCGACGCGCTGATGCGGGGTGCGGCGGTCACCGTCGAGGTGACTGCCGGCGCCTTGCTGCTGGGCTGCGTGATGGGTTTGATGGTCGGCATCGGCCGCCTGAACCCGCAGCGCCGCATCACGTACCACCTCTGCAGCACCTACCTGCTGTTCTTTCGCGGCACGCCGCTGCTGGTGCAGTTGTTCATCTGGTTTTTCGGCCTGCCTCAGTTTGGGGTGACCCTGCCGGCGTTCGCCTGCGGCGTCCTGGGCCTGGGCATGTATTCCGGGGCCTATGTGTCGGAAATCGTGCGAGGCGCGATCCAGTCGGTGGATCGTGGCCAGACGGAGGCGGCGCGTTCGCTGGGCATGTCCTCGGGCCAGGCCATGCGCATCATCATCCTGCCGCAGGCGGTGGTGCGCATGATTCCGCCGCTGGGCAATGAGTTCATCGCGCTGATCAAGAACTCCGCGCTGGTCTCGCTGCTGACCATTCACGATCTGATGCACGAAGGGCAGAAGATCATCAGCGTGTCGTACCGCTCGCTGGAAACGTATCTGGTGGTGGCATTGATCTATCTGGCGCTGACCACGATCGCCATGGTTATTTTGCGCAAGATCGAACATCGTCTGCGCGCTGGAGGGATGGTGCAATGAGCCTCGTCATCGAAGGGCAGGAAATGATCCGCATCCGCGGCCTGCACAAGTCCTACGGCGATCACGACGTGCTGCGCGGCATCGATTTCGATGTGCTGCAATCGCAGGTGGTCGTGGTCATCGGGCCCAGCGGCTCGGGCAAGAGCACCTTGCTGCGCTGCTGCAACGGACTGGAAGTCGCCCAGCGCGGCACCGTCGATATCTGCGGCCAGACGCTGCAGGACAACGGCGCACTGCTGCCCGAAGCCGAACTGAACCAGTTGCGCACGCAGGTGGGCATGGTGTTCCAGGGCTTCAATCTGTTCCCGCACCTGTCGGTGCTGGATAACGTCACCGTCGGCCCGCGCACGCTGCTCGGCATGGGGCGCGAGCAGGCCAACGCGCTGGCGACCGACCTGCTCAACAAGGTGGGCCTGTCGCAGAAGATGGCGGCCATGCCGGCCAGCCTGTCCGGCGGCCAGAAGCAGCGCGTGGCGATTGCCCGCGCGCTTGCCATGCAGCCGCAGGTCATGCTGTTTGACGAACCGACCTCCGCGCTGGATCCGGAGCTGGTGGGCGAGGTGCTGCAGGTCATGAAGCTGTTGGCCCGCGAAGGCATGACCATGATGGTCGTGACGCACGAAATGGGCTTTGCCCGAGACGTGGCGGACGTGGTGGCCGTGATGGACGGCGGCGTCATCCTGGAATCCGGTCCGCCCGATGTGATCTTCAGCGCGCCGCGTGAAGCCCGCACCCGCGAATTCCTCCAGGCGGTCCTGAGCGCAGGTCCGGGGGCGGCGGCATGAGCGCATCGACGCTGGACACGAGCCTGTGGAAGGCGCGCGACGACAGCGCCGAGCAGGGCGACACGCGCCGGTTGGCGCATATCGTTGAGCCCGAAGCAGGGCAGGCCGGATCGGGCGAAGCCGTATTGCTGGGCTTTGCCTGCGACGCCGGCGTGGCGCGCAACCAAGGACGTGTAGGGGCCGCAGCGGGGCCGGCCGGCATCCGCAAGTACCTGGCGGGCCTGCCGGCGCACGGTTTGACGCGCCTCTTGGATGCGGGCGACGTCGATTGCCATGGCGACAAGCTGGAAGAGGCCCAGGAGCGGCTGGGCCTGCGGATCGCCGAACTGATGGGCCAGGGCGCGCGGCCTGTCGTGCTGGGGGGCGGCCATGAGATCGCGTGGGGCAGCTTCCAGGGGTTGGCCCGTTGGCTGGACGCGCGCGGCGATGCCGGCGCCGTGCTGGTGTTGAATCTGGACGCGCATTTCGATCTGCGCACGGGACGTCCCGGCAGTTCGGGCACGCCGTTCGACCAGATCGCACAGGACAGCGTGGCGCGCGGACGCGAGCTGCAATATGCCTGCCTGGGCGTGTCACGCCTGGCCAATACGCCCGCTCTTTACGCTCGCGCGGCCGAGATCGGCGCCGTGTGGATCGAAGACAGGGACATGCAGGAACGCCACCTGGAGGCGCGGCTTGCCGATGTGGACACGCTGCTGGCCAAGGCGCAGCACGTGTACCTGACGATCGACCTGGATGTGCTGCCGGCCGGCGTGATGCCGGGGGTGTCGGCGCCGGCGCCGTATGGCGTGCCGATGACCGTGATCGAGGAAATCGTCCTGCGGGTCAAGACAAGCGGCAAACTGCGTCTGGCCGACATGGCGGAATTCAACCCCAAATTCGACATCGACGGCCACGGCGCCCGCGCGGCAGCGCGGCTGGCCTGGCAACTGATGTCGGCCTGACGGCGGGGGGGCTTGCGCCTCGGCGGTGAACGCGGCGAGTGTAGGTTCGAAAGGCGGTTCTCCATTCGAGGCCGCCTTTTTTATCGCCCGAAGGCTGGTGCGCGCAGGCTGGACGCGCCCGGCTTGGCGGCTTAGGATAGGTGCAGCTTCCGGGCCCGCCAACGACCCGTTCGGTATCCGCCACACTAATGCGTCCCTATTTAAAATATTTAAACTTTAAATAGGGACGGTATTTGTTTCGTGGATAAAATGGCGCAACTTTGTCAGGAGAGCATGCTCATGTCTCAAACTCCCACCCATGCCTTGCCGTCTTTTCTGAATGCCGACGACCTCGGCCCCTGGGGTAATTACCTGCAACAAGTCGACCGGGTCACGCCGTACCTCGGTTCCCTGAGCCGGTGGGTCGAGACGCTGAAGCGTCCGAAGCGCTCGCTGATCGTCGATGTGCCGATCGAACTGGACAACGGCACCATCGCCCACTTCGAAGGCTACCGCGTGCAGCACAACGTGTCGCGCGGCCCGGGCAAGGGTGGTGTGCGTTTCCACCAGGACGTGACCCTGTCCGAAGTGATGGCGCTGGCTGCCTGGATGTCGGTCAAGAACGCCGCGGTCAACCTGCCGTACGGCGGCGCCAAG
>DALZRX010000238.1:0-6629 GCA_032015805.1 Achromobacter sp. | reverse complement strand
GCGCTGCGTTCGCCGCTGCGGACCTGGCGGGCGATGTCGTGGGCGGGGCCGCTCACGGACGGAACACCGAAGCGGATTCGAGTTCCACCGGCAGCGGCTCGTCCGCGAAGGTGGCCGCGATGTCGTGGATGCGCGAAAACTGCTGCACGACCTGTTCGGTGGCGGCTTCGCGCAGGGCGTACCCCGACAGCGCCAGCGCGCTGCGCACGTATTGGTCGATGGTTTCCTGGGTCATGGCGGATGCTCCGGTGCGGGTGTTGCGAGTGTTGCGGGCGTTGCGGGGCTTTGCGTTACTTGCGAACTTCGCGCTGGAAGATCTCCAGGCTCAGTTTCTTCATCTGGATGAAGCTCGGTTCGGACAGGGTCTCGACCGTGCGCGGCCGCGCGTCGGTGTAGTCCAGGATCTCGGCGACACGCGTGGGGCGCTTGGTCAGCAGCAGCACCTGGTCCGCCAGGTACACGGCTTCCTCCAGGTCATGCGAGACCAGCAGCATGGTCGTGCCGGTCTGCAGGAAGACCTCCTGCAGCTTTTCGCGGATGAACAGCGTCATCTCGAAATCCAGCGCGGAAAACGGTTCGTCCAGGAACAGCACCTCGGGCCCCGGGGCCAGCGCTCGCATGATGGACGCCGTCTGCTGCTGTCCGCCGGACAGCTCGTAGGGATACCGGTTGAGGTCGAACTTGACGTCGAACGACGCCACCAGTTCCTCCACACGCGCATCGACCTGGGCCTTGCTGCGGCCTTCCAGCCGCAGCGGGTAGGCGATGTTGTCGATGGTGCGCAGCCAGGGGAACATGGCCTCGCGGTAGTTCTGGAACACGTAGCCGATCTTGGTCTGCGCCAGCGACTTGCCGTCGAACAGGATCTCGCCGGAATCGATCGGAATCAGGCCGGCGATCATGTTGATCAGCGTGGACTTGCCGCAGCCGTTGGGCCCGAAGACCGAGACGATCTTCCCTTTGGGAATGTCCAGGTTGAAGTCTTCATACAGCGGCCAGCCGGCGAAGTACTTGGTCAGGCCGCGGATCGTGATGTGCGTGCCCAGCGGGCCGGGCTGAAAGGGCGCGGCGGCGGGCGCGGGCGCGACGACGGGGTTGATGACGGTGGACATTTATCGGCCGCTCCAGTGAACCACGCGCTTTTCCAGCACGAGAAAGAGAATGTTGAGCACATAGCCCAGCGCGCCGGCCGCCAGGATCGCGGCGTACATTTCGCGCACGTTCAGCACCTGTTGCGCATTGATGATGCGGTTGCCCAGCCCGCTGTCCGAGCCGATGAACATCTCGGCCACGATCACGATGACCAGCGCCATCGATACGCCGCTGCGCAGGCCGACGAAAGTGGGTTGCAGGCTTTCCCAGATCAGCACGTCCTTGAAGATCTGCCAGCGCGAGGCCCCCATCACCCGCGCCGCCATCACGCGCTGCTTGCGCGCATTGATGACGCCGTAGGCGCTGTTGAACAGGATCACCAGCACCGCGGCGAAGGCGGCGATGGCGATCTTGTTCATGTCGGTCACGCCGAAGATCATCAGGAACAGCGGGATCAGCGCGGACGAGGGCGTGGACCGGAAGAAGTCCACCAGGAACTCGACGCTGCGGTAGGCCTTCTCGTTGCTGCCCAGCAGCACGCCCAGCGGCACGCCGATCACGCCGGCCATCAGGAAGGCCTGCACGGTGCGGTTCAGCGAGGACAGGAAGTCGCCCAGCAGCGGGCCGCCCGCCATGCCCTTGAACAGCGCGACGATGGTGGCGCTGGGCGTGGGCAGCAGGACCGGGCTGACCAGTTGCAGCCGGACCACCAGGTCCCACACCACGAAGAGCGCTAGCGGGCCGATCAGGGGCAGGAAGCGCGCGGCGTCGAACTTGCGCGGCGGTTTGGACATGGCCGGCTGCGCCTTTGCCGGCGCGGCCGTGGAGGCCGGAGAGGAGGCGGGCGCGGCGCCCGTTGCCGTGGTTGCGGTCATGGATCAGCCCTTGTAAAGCATGGTCGACACGTCGACCTTTTGCGCGAAGATGCCCTTGTCGGTGAACAGGTCGAAGAACTTCTGGAAGTACTGCACGTCGCTGGGCGTGAACTCGTTGTGCAGCGTGTAGGCGGCCAGCGGCACTTCCTCGGTCATCGGGCCTTCGATGGCGGTGTAGCCCTTCAGGAAGGGGCGGGCCTCTTCGGGTTTGGTGCGGATGAGCTCGATGCCGCGCGCGTAGGCGGCGATGAATTTCTTGCTTTCCTCGGGGTGCTTCTTCAGGAAGGCGGTGGTAAGCGATGCCGAGCCGCCGAACCACGGCGCCATGGGATCGCCGAGAACGTATTTGGCGATCACGCCGGTCTCCAGCACGCGTGTCGTGCCGTTCAGGCGGCCCACCGTGCCTGTGGGTTCCAGCGTGTAGCACGCATCCAACTGGCCGGCCGCAACCGCGGCGACGTGCTGGCTGATCGCCAACTCGACCACGGTTGCGCCCGTTGCGCCGGCGCGCTCCAGTACTGCCTTGGCCAGCGTGGAATTCTGGATGCCGGGACCAGAACCGACCTTTTTCCCCTTGAGGTCTGCGATGGATTTGATGGGACTGTCTTTCGCGACGATGAACTCATCCAGCACGTTCTTGGCGTTGCTGGGGTTGGACGCAAAAATCTTGAAAAGGCCCGGCGAGGCGATCTCGCCGATGGCCAGGTTGGCCGAGCCCGTGCCGTTGGCGCTGCCATCGGCGCGCCCTGCCAGCATGGCTTCCATGACCTGCTGCGCGCCCGCGAACTTCAAGGGCTCCACGTTCAGGCCGGCTTCCTTGAAGTAGCCCTTTTCGATGGCGGCATAGAAGGGCAGGCCGGCAGCAACGGGCCAGAAGCCGATCCGGATGACCGGTCCAGATTGCGCGCGCACCAGCGCCGGGGCGGCGAGCGTCGCGGCGCCCATGGCGGCGCCCTGGATCAGACGGCGGCGGGTGGCGTTGAAGGCGTGGGGCGCATTGCGGTGGGTCATGTAAGGCTCCTGGGCGGCGGTAATGGATTTGCTTGTAGACAAGCTTGCATACCAGTCATCAAGCAATACCCGTGCCAGGTTTTGCGAGGCGCGTTTTCCCCTATGTGCGCCCCACGGCGGCCTCAGGCTGGTGCCGCCGATGAACCAAGTTGGTGCATCGCGCACCACATAAGGGGACATAACGAGTCACCCGCGCGAGATGGGTTGGCAGTAGCATCGGCGCATGAACACGCGTTTCGTCGAAGCCTTCCTGTGGTCTGCGCGCCTGGGCAGTTTCAGGGCGGCGAGCGACCGTCTGCACATTACGCAGGCGGCGGTGGCGAACCGCATCGCATCGCTTGAGGAAGACATCGGGGCGCGCCTCTTCGAGCGTGACGCGAAGGAGCTGAAGTTGACGCCCGTCGGCACGCGGCTGCTGGACTATGGAGAACGGCTGCTCGAGATCCGGCAGCAGATCCTGTCGCTGGGCAAGCGCGGCGACGCGGTGGCCGGGCTGGTGCGGATCGGCGCGATCGAGACCGTGGTCCACACCTGGTTGATGGGCTTTCTGACGAACCTGCGTTCCACGTATCCAGGCATCGAGGTGCAACTCGTCTGCGAAACGCCGCGTGCGTTGCATCGCGGACTGCGCGAAGGGCTGCTCGACATCGCGTTCCAGACCGACCTGCTGAACGATGCCGGTATCGTCAGCATGTCCTGCCCGCCGATGGAGGTCGGCTGGGTGGGTCCCGCGGGCGGCGAGGAGTCGCTGTCCGCGCATGAACTGCTCAGCAACCCGGTGCTGACCATGAGCCCCGGCTCGCAGCCGCACGAGGCGCTCAAGGCCTTGTACCGCGAGGTCGGCATGCCGCAGGGCAAGGTGCACTTCGTGAGTTCGATCGGGGCGCTCGCGCGGCTGGTGCGCGGCGGATTCGGGCATGCGCTGGCCCCGCTGCCGCCCCTGCACGACTTCATCGCGCGCGGCGAACTGCAGCGGGTCGGCTGCGACCTGCCGGTGCCGCCGCTGCAACTGGCGGTCAGTTATCTGGAAAGCGGCGGCTCGGACGCCGTCCGGCTCGTGGCCGAACTGGCGTGCCGCGCCGCGGATCAATACACGGGCGCGCTCGACCTCAATGCGCCTGCGGGTCGAACTTCTTGACCAGCACGGCCCACTTGTCGTGCTCGGCCTTGATGAAGGTGGCGAATTGCGCCGGCGTGCCACCCACGGGTTCGGCGCCTTCCCGCAGCATCTGGTCGTTCAGTGCGGGCAATGTGGCGTTGACTTCGCGGTTGACCAGATCCACCACCTGTTGCGGCGTGCCCTTGGGCGCGAAGAAGCCAAACCACGAACCCGCGTCAAAGCCCGGATAGCCCGACTCGGCGATGGTCGGCAGCTCGGGCAGGGTGGCGGACCGCCGCGACGTGCTCACCGCCAGCGCGCGCAGCTTGCCCGACCGGATATGCCCGATCACCGAAGGGATGGTGGCGAACATGAAGTCGATGCGGCCGGCCAGCAGATCGTTGACGGCGTCGGCGCCCTTGTAGGGCACGTGCGTGGCGTTCACCTTCAATTCGTCCATCAGCATGTAGCTGGACAGGTGCGAGGACGTGCCCACGCCCGTGGAGCTGTAGTTCAGCTCGCGCGCGGACTTCACGTACTTCAGGAAACCCTGGATATCCTTGGCGGGCGAGGACGGCGGCACGACCAGCACGTTGGGCACGGTGGCGATCTGCACCATCGGCACCAGATCGGTGAGCGGGTCGTAGGGCAGCTTGTTCAGGGAGGGATTGACGGCGATGGGACCGACGGAGTTCACGATCAGCGTGTGGCCGTCGGGCGCGGCCCGCACCACGTATTCGGTGCCGATGTTGCCCCCCGCGCCGGGCTTGTTCTCCACGACGAAGGGCTGGCCCAGCTTTTGCGTCAGCGTGTTCGTGACGCTGCGCGTAAGCGTGTCGGTGGTGCCGCCGGGCGAGAAGGCCACGATGACCTTGACCGGCCGGTCGGGATAGCCGGCAGCGCCGGCGGTGGGCGCAATACAGGCGCCCGCCAGCGCCGCGCAAGCGAGCAAGGCTTGGGCAGTGTTCATGTTGTCTCCTTGCGTGGTCGTTGTCGTGTGGGGGGCGCGCCGTGCCGCCACGCCGGCCGGCGCGTAAAAAAACAGGGATCAGTCGCGATAGCCGGGATCGATGCGGTCGAGCTTGCGCAGCAGCGCGGGCCACTCCATGACGCCGTAGGGTCGGCGGGTGCCGGGCTGGTAGTTGTTCCAGGTGGCTTCCAGAACCGGCTTGGACACGGCTTGCTGCGGCGCGCCCGTCGCCATGGCCGCCAGTTGCGAGCGGCAGGCCAGTTCAAGGCGGTGCATCCAGTTGAAAGCCTCGCCCACGGTGCGGCCGACGGTCAGCGCGCCGTGATTGCGCAGGATCAGCGCCTCGCCCTGGCCCAGGTCCTCGAGCAGCGAGGCCTGTTCCTGGGCGTCCAGCACCACACCCTGGTAATCGTGATAGCCGATCTTCAGGAAGCGCATGGCCGTCTGCGTCAGCGGCAACAGGCCGCATTCCAGCGACGAGATCGCCATCGACGCCCAGCTATGCGTGTGGATCACACAGTCCACCTCATGGCGGTGGGCATGCACCGCGCTGTGGATCACGTAGCCAGCCTTGTTGATGCCGTAGTCCAGGTCGCCGAAGTCGGGCTTGGACAGGATGGTGCCGTCGACGTCGACTTTGATGAGGCTGGACGCCGTGATCTCTTCGTACATCATCCCGTAGGGGTTGATGAGAAAGGCGTCGTCCTCGCCGGGCACGCGGGCCGAGATGTGATTGGCCATCATGTCGGCCATGCCATAGAGCTCGACCAGGCGATAACAGGCCGCCAGGTCCACGCGGGCCTGCCATTCGGCATCGGAGCACTGCGCACGCATGGAGGAAATGCCCAGATGTCCGGGGCGCGACGTGGGTGTGGTCATCGGTTTTTGTGAAGGTTGATCGCCGCAGCAACGTGCCGCGACTTGATATGGATCAATTTATCTTCAGAAAAACCGACCGCCTAGGCATCCTAAGCGTATGGGGGCATCACGAATCCAGAAGGGTTGCGCCGGGCCAACCGCCGTGCCGGACCAGCGCGCGCATGGCGTCCAGCAGCACCACGCGGCCGGCCAAGGCGGCAGGCGAGAGTTCGTCATCGCTGATGCAGTAGATCTGGTTGCGGCGAAACAGATAGGGGTCGTCGATGGGGTGCATGCTGAGCACGCCGGTCTCGACGCGGGCCACGGCCGCGCCCGGCTGGATGGTGGCGATGGGGTGGGCCTGCACCAGGTCCATCAGGGTCGTGAGGCCGTCGACTTCGACGCCGATCCAGGGCTCGATGCCGGCCCGCTCGAAGGCCGCCTCGACCCACGCGCGCAGCCCGTGCGCCTTGCTCGTGACGGCAAGCGGTAGTCCAGCGAGGTCAGCCATGCGGACCGGCTCGCCGTCGGGACGCTCCATCATGCCGCGCGGCGCCAGCAGGAACAGCCGCTCGTCCAGCACCGGCACCACGCTGCGGCCCTGCGCGCTGTCATTCTGGAACAGCACGGCCAGGTCCAGGCGCCGCGCGTTTAGCAGGTCGCCCAGGTTGCCCGACAGCCCCTCCACCAGATGCAGGCGCACGTTGGGATAGCGCTCGGTCAT
>DALZRX010000237.1:0-6639 GCA_032015805.1 Achromobacter sp. | reverse complement strand
TTCGACGGCGCGGTGGTGCCCGGTGGCGCGGCGGCGGCAGAACGCCTCCTGGCGGACGGGCGGGCGCTGGAGTTCCTGCGCGACGCCTATCGTCATGGCAAGACGCTGCTGGGCGTGGGTGAGGGCGTGCAGGTGTTCGCCGCGGCGGGCATTGATCCGGATCCCAACGACGGCGGTCTGCTGCTGGGGGGAGAAGATCCCCAGGCGTTCATCGCCGCCCTGGGCAAGCACCGCCATCCGGAGCGGGAGACGACACCGCCCAAGGTGTGAGGGGCGCGGCAGCACGGGTAAGAAAGGACCATTGACACCAAGGTGGCCCCTGCGAATACTGCATTGGCAGGTCGGGCGAGCGCAACGGGCGCTCGCTCTTCTTACCCGGGGAGGCCGTATGAACCGCGCGTCCGTGTTGCCTGTGAAATTCCTTGGCTGGCTGTGCGCCAGCCTTTTGGCTTTTTGCGCCCTGATCAGCTTTTCTCCGCCCGCGCGGGCGGCGTCGGCGGCGGAGCTCAGCGCCGATTCGATGGCCGCGCTTGAGCAGCTTTACTCTCAGGATCCGCGCATGCGCACGCTGGGCGAGAAAGCCGTCGCAGTGCTGGTGTTTCCCAACATCATCAAGGGCGGCTTCCTGGTGGGCGGCGAGCGCGGCTCGGGGGCGCTGATCCGCCGCGGCCAGGTCGAAGGCTTTTATTCGATTTCGGCGCTGTCTTTCGGACTCCAGGCCGGCGCGCAGCAGTTTTCGTACGCGCTGTTCTTCATGAACGAGCCCGCGCTGGCGTATCTGAACCAGAGCGACGGCTGGGCGCTGGGAGCAGGACCCAGCCTTGTCGTGGTCGACCAGGGCTACGCCGCCAGCATCACGACCACCACCCTGACGCAGGATGTGTATGCCGTGCCGTTCGGGGAACAGGGTCTGATGGCGGGGATGGGCCTGCAAGGGTCCAAGATCAGCCGCATGGACCTGAATTGAACCTGGCGCAAGGGGACGCGGGCGGCACGCCTGCCCGCGCCCTGCATGCCGTCATTCCAGGGTGATGCCTGCGCGCTTTGCGACGTCGCTGAATGTCGCGACCTCTTTCTCGATCTGGTCGCGAAAGGCTTGGCCCGGCAGGAAGACCGGATCCAGCGACAGATCCGAGACAGTCTGGCGCACCTGCTCGTCCTGCATGATTTCCGCGACGGCGCGGTTCAGCGTTTCAATGACGAGGGGCGGCGTCTGTGCCGGCGCGACCAGGCCATACCAGCCAACGAAAGACACGTTCGCCATGCCCGCCTCGGCGAAGGTCGGTACGTCCGGCAGTTGCGGCATGCGGCGTTCGCCCGTGACCGCCAATGCCCGCACCTTGCCGGCCCGAACCTGCGCGGCCGACGCGGACACCGTGTCCACGCCCAGCGCGATCTCGCCGCCGATGAGGGCGGTGATGAGTTGCGCGCTGCCCTTGTAGGGCACCGGCATCATCCGGGCGCCAGCCGCCTCGGCGAACATCTCGCCGGCCAGATGGGGGCCGGATCCGGGGCCGAACGTGCCGTACATCAGACCGCCCTTGGCGCTCTGTTGCCCCGCAAGCGCAGCGGCCTCCTGGGGCGTCGTCACGGCCAGCGCATTCTGCGCCAGCAGCACCACGGGCGCCATCGCCACGATGCCGATGTGATCAAAGCTGCGCACGGGGTCGTAGGGCAGTGACGGCTTGAGCGCCGGCAGCACCGAGTACGTGGTGCTGCCGGACAGCATCAGCGTGTAGCCGTCGGGCTTTGCGCGCGCGACGGCGTCGGCGCCGATGACGGTGGACGCGCCGGGACGGTTTTCCACGATGACAGGCTGGCCGAACCTGCCCGACAACTTGGTGGCGAGCAGGCGCGCCACGGCGTCGGTGGCGCCGCCCGGCGTGAAGGGCACGACGATCTTGATGGCCTGGTCTGGGTAGGCGGCATGGGCAGCGGCCGCGTGTGCGGCGGCGGCGAGCGAGATCGCCAACAGGGTGGTGCGGAATCTTGCGGTCATGGGGGACTCGATCGGTCAGGCGTTGGCGGGCGTTTGCAAGGCAGCTTGTTCGAGCACCGTGGCGCCCTGGGTTCCCAGATCCCAGAAAAGGCCGGCCATGATGGCCAGGCCTTCGCGGGCGACGCTTCCGAGCAGATGCTCGTTCGGCGCGTGCTGCGCGCAGGCAGGGTAGGAATGAGGCACCCACAAAGTGGGCAGCCCGAGCTGGTCGGCAAAGATGTCGTTGGGTAGTGACCCGCCCAGATTGGGCAGCAGCGCCGGCCGCTTGCCGGTGGTGCGTTCCAGTGAGGCGGCAGCCCAGCGCACCCACGGACTGTCGGGCGACAGCCGGGTGGCGCCAGCCTGCATGCCCACGCGGACCTCGACGTCGTCGAATCCGCCCTGGCGCAGGTGTTCGGTTACGTGCGTCTGCAGGGCGCGCCAGTCCGTGCCCACCACGAAGCGCAACTGGCACCACGCAACGGCCTCGGCAGGAATGGCGTTCACGGGCTTGGCCGGATCGCCCGCGCCGAAGGTCAACACGTCCAGGCTGTTCCAGCCGAACACCTTCTCGGGCGCGGACAGGCCGGGTTCGCCCCACCATGCGTTGATGTCCGGGTCGTCTTCGCCGCCGCCGACTTCCAGGTCCGCCAGCGCCGCGGCGACTGGGGCCGGGATGGGCGGCGGCCGCAGCCCGGGGACGGTGATGCGCCCCTGGGCGTCGACAAGCGAGGCGATCGCATGCATGAGCCGGATGGCCGGATTGGACAGCAGCCCGCCCCAGTTGCCGGAGTGATAACCGCGTTCGCGCGCCCGCACCTTCAGTTCGAAATTGACCGCGCCGCGCGAACCCATGAACAGAGTTGGCCGGGCCGCGTTCAGGCGCGGGCCATCGCTGGCGATGAAGACGTCCGCGGAAAGGTGCTCGCGCTGCGCCGCGCAGAAGTCGGCCAGGCCGGGCGAGCCGGCTTCCTCGCCCGTCTCGATGAGCCAGGTCGTGTTGAACCCCAAGGCGCCGCCGCGCGCGGCGATCACACGCGCCAGGGCCTCCAGGTTGATCGAATGCTGCCCCTTGTTGTCGGCGGTGCCGCGGCCGTACCAGCGGTCACCCTCGACCTGCAGGCGCCACGGGTCGCGGCCCGCTTCCCATTTGGCGGCGTTGCCCCGCACCACGTCGCCGTGCCCGTACATCAGCACCGTGGGCAGTTCTGCCGCTTCGACGCGTCGCGCCACCAGGATGGGCAGGTCGACGCCTGCCGGATTGGCGTGGACCTCACAGGAGAAATCCAGTGCCGTCAGCCGCGGAACCAGTTCTTCGTTCAGGTAGGCATGCTGCGCTGGGGCCTGTTCGGGCACTTCGCTTTCGGTCGCAAAGGCGACGCGGCGCGCCAGCGTGGATTGCAGAACGCCGCTGTCATAGGCTTCTACGGCTTGGAGGATGGCTTGTTCGCGGGTCACGGCGGCTTCTGAGTGCAGTAGGGAAGCACAAAGTTATTACGCTTCGTCGCGTGCCACAATTAGATAATTCGCACTCTTGCATTGCCAAAAAGGCATGTCAAACGGAGCCAACCTTGATATCCCTGGGTCTCAGATACTTCCTGGAGGTCGCGCGTTGCGGCTCCATCGCGGGCGCGGCGTCGGCCCAGCACGTGGCTGCGTCGGCGGTCAGCCGGCAGATTGCCAAGCTGGAAGACAGCCTGGGCATCGTGCTGTTCGAACGCCAGGCGCGCGGCATGACGCTCAGCGAGTCGGGTCGCCAGCTCGCGGCCTATGCCCAGGCCGCCGCGCTGGAGGCCGACCGCGTCACCAGCGACATCCGCCGCCGCAGCGCGCTGGGCGACGTGACCATCCGGCTGGCGTGCTCCGAGGGCTTCGCGCACCGTTTCCTGCCCATGTGCATGGCCGACTTCAATCAGATGCGGCCAGAGGCGCGGTTTCACCTTCAGGTGGACCGCCCGGAAGAAGTCATTCGTCTGATTCTGGAAGGACTGTCGCAAATCGCGCTGCACTACACGGTGGCGCAGGACGACCGGCTGAAGACCGAACTCCTGACTCGCGCGCCCGTGTACGCGGTGATGTGCCGGCGGCATCCACTGGCCAGCCGCCGCACGATCAGCCTGCGTGACCTGACCGATGTGCCATTGTCGGTGGGCGACCCTGGCACGACGGTGCGGCAGCTTTTTGACACCGCCTGCGCCAACGCCGGCCTGCACATTGAACCGGCCTACGTGTCGAACCACTCCGCCGCCTTCCTGCCCATGCTGCCGGGCAGCCGGATCGTGGCCTTGTCAGGCTACCTGACACTGATGGGCGATCCGCAGGGCGCCGCGTTGGCCGCCGTGCCGTTCAGCAATCCGGAAATGCGCCAGCGCAGCATCCAGGCGGTGACGCTGCAAGGCTGCACCTTGCCTCCGCTGGCCAAGGAGTTCCTGGCGTTCATGGCGCGGCGGCTCACTGCCGCGCCTCGGGCGCCGGATCCCGACCAAGGCGGCGCGTGACAGGCGGTTCTACACCGACCGCACGAACAGCGCGCGCAGCTTGCTCCAGAAATCGCCGCCCAGCACGAAGAAGCTGGCCACCAGCATGACGTCGCTGGCCAGTTGCGCCTGCCAGATCCGGGGGCGCAGACCGGGCCAGATCTGGTCGATGTAGGGTTCGAGCATCGATGTCAGAAGCGGCAGGACGAACATCACCAGGCCGATGGTGTGGCGCACCGGTCCCACCTTCTGCACCGGTGCGAGTTTCTTCGCGTGTCCGCCGATGATGGCCTTGAGCTGCTGGAATCCCTCCTTGCCCATGACGGCGATGCACGTGATCAGAAGGACCTTGTTCGCGATGAAGATGGCGCCCGTCAGGGCGGCCATGCGTGATCCGGGGATGTCCATCGCGGCGCCGACGGGAATGAGGAACCAGAGCGCAAAGGCGAGGATGAAGATCCCGATGCCGCACTTGAAGCGCCAGCCCATTGCGGGCGAGGGTGGGGTATGAATCTCTTGGGCAGTCATGGCGGGCTCCTTTTTAATCTTGAGAACGGACGGCGGAAGGAAAATCCGGGGTTGCGCGGTGACCCCGGTTCGAGCAACTGCAGCATCAGGCAGGCATACAGCGTGACGGCGATGAACAGCCCCATGCGCACAGCGAAAGCCGTGTAGACGTCCTTGCCCGCGACGCTGTCCTGCACCGACTGGCCAAGCAGGATGATGAGCGTGATAAGGGTGTTCAACCAGAAACTGGGAGGATGCGGCGTGGGACTAAGCCGATAGAGTTTGCGGGCCATCACCAGGGCGAAAAGCAGCATCCACAGGAAGTACATCCACAGGCTCGGGAAGGGGCGCAGGGCCGCCCAGAACGCCACCGCAAGCGCGCCGGCCAGCAACGTCGACCCCAGGATCTCGCGAGCCGCGCCGTGCGCCGCGGTGACGCAGCTTTGGCGCCCCAGGCTGACCGCCTTGAGAATGATGGGCATGTATCCCAGGGGATCGGTCATCGCCAGCAGGAAGGCCGGCATCACGACCAGGGCCGCGCGCAGGGCCATGCGGCTGGCCTGCGGCGCGGGCAGGATCGTTGGAGGCGGCGGGACCGGCAGCCCCGGAGGTTCGGGAAACAGCCCGTGGCAGACGCCCAGCACCAGGGCGGCCAGAAGCAAACCCTTCACCAGCGCCTCGATGACGGTCACAGCCAGGCCAAAGTCCACGGTGCCGGCGGCCGAAATCATGGTCAGCCCGATGATGAGAAACGTCGACACCAGGTTGTTGCCGCCGCGCAGTCCATGGCGGAACGCGAGAAACAGGCACAGGCCGATCAGCAGCACGCCGCCGGCCGGGTAGTAGCGCAGCAACGGAATGAGCAGCAGGCCGCTGCCCGTGGTGAACAGCGCCACCAGGGCCAGGCCCAGGCCGGCCTTCAGCGACAACGGCCGGTTCATCTGCGCCAGCAGGAACACCCCCAGCACCGGCGCGATCATCGGGATCGGCATGTCCAGGCCGAAGCTGATGGCCAGGCACAGCGCCGTCCCCACGCCCAGGCGCAGGGCGCGCTGGCTGCGGGGATCGCGCGGAGCGGGAGCGGCGTCAGTAGGCATAGGAAAGCCAGCTCATCAGCCGCAGATACAGGCGGCCCAGGGGATTGAGGGGATTGGCGGGGCTGGGGAACGCCATGACTTCCGCCTGGCCGCCCACACGAATGCCGCGCAGGGAGGGGAGCTGCCCGGGATCAAGATCGATGGCGACCGGAAAGCGCTGCGCCGGGCGCAGCCAGTCGCGGCTGTTCTGCACCGTCGGCAGGCTGCCGGGCTGTGTGGGCGTGCCGACGTTCACGCCATAGCCCACGCTGCGCACCCGGCCCTCGAAGACCTGGCCCGGCAATGCGTCCAGAATGATCCCAACGGGCGTGCCCGGCTCGACATGCCCCAGATTGTTTTCGGTCATTTCCGCGTTGATCCACACGTCGTGGATGGCGATCAATGTCATCACGGGCTTGCCGGCAGCCGCGAATTGTCCGGCGTCGGTACGCAAGTCGGTGACCAGGCCGGCGGCCCGCGCGCGCACCTGCGTGTTGGCCAGGTCCAGTTCTGCCTTTTCCACCGCGGCGGCGGCGCTGCGCAGCTTGGCGTTGTCTTCCTCGCTGCCGCCTTCCTGTTCGCGCGCGCGCTGCACCTCGGC
>DALZRX010000236.1:1442-6665 GCA_032015805.1 Achromobacter sp. | reverse complement strand
GACATCCTGCGCCTGGCGTCCGGAACCTACGCCGGCGCCATCGTCATCGACAAGCCGCTCACGCTGGAGGGGCCGCAGGACCGCTCCGCGCTCATCGCCGGCACGCGCCAGGGGCGCACGCTGTGGATCAAGGCCGCGGACGTATCCCTGCGCAACCTCACCGTCACCCGCTCCGGGCTGGACCTGCCCGCCATGGACGCGGGCATATTCCTGGACCGCACCGCGCATCGCGCCGTGGTCGAGCACAACAACATTCTGGACAACCTGTTTGGCGTCTACGTCTGGGGCCCGCAGGACGCGCTGGTGCGCGGCAACCGCATCGTGGGCAACAAGGACCTGCGCGTGGCGGAACGGGGCAACGGCGTATCGCTGTGGAACACGCCGGGCAGCGCCGTGGTGGACAACGACATCTCCGCCGGTCGCGACGGCGTCTTTGTAAACACCAGCAAGCAGAACCGTTTCGTCGGCAACCGCTTCCATGACCTGCGCTATGGCGTGCACTACATGTACACCAACGACAGCGAGATCAGCGGCAACGTGTCCACCGGCAACGACATCGGCTTTGCCATCATGTATTCGCATCGCCTGGTCGTCACGGGCAACGTGGCAACGAACAACGTCGAACAGGGCCTGATGATGAACTACGCCAACAACTCCGACATCTCCGGCAACACGGTTGATGGCTCCGGCAAGTGCGTGTTCATCTACAACGCCAACAAGAACCGTTTTGCGGACAACCACTTCTCCAATTGCGACATCGGCATCCACTTCACGGCCGGCTCCGAGGGCAACCGCATCTCGGGCAACGCCTTCATCAACAACCGCAACCAGGTCAAGTACGTGGGCACGCGGATGATGGAATGGTCCGATGGCGGGCGCGGCAACTACTGGAGCGACAACACGGCCTTCGATCTGGATGGCGACGGCATCGCCGACACGGCCTACCGCCCGAACGACGTGGTGGACCAGTTGCTGTGGCGCGCCCCGGCCGCGCGCATCCTGCTCAACAGCCCCGCCATCTCGGTGGTGCGCTGGGCGCAATCGCAGTTCCCCGCGATCCTGCCCGGCGGCGTGATCGACAGCGCGCCGCTGATGAAGCCCGCCGGGCAACGCGGCGCGAAGAACGGCGCGAGACGCGCCGAGGACATTCAATGAGCAATCCACTGGTGACGCTTTCGGGCGTCAGCAAACACTATGGCGCCCAACGGGCCATCAGCGTCCTGGACCTGGACCTGCGCGAAGGCGAATGCGTGGCGCTGGCCGGACACAACGGCGCCGGCAAGAGCACGTTGATCAAGCTGATCCTGGGGCTCATCCGCCCCACGCACGGGCGCGTCACGCTGTTCGGTCAGGACGCGCACAGTCCCGCCGCCGCGCGACTGCGCGACCGGATCGGCTACCTGCCCGAAACGGTCGCCCTGCATCCCGCGATGACGGGCGCCGAAACCCTGGCCTTCTATGCGCGCCTGAAGCGCCAGCCCCTGTCGCGCAACACGGAACTCCTGGAAAAGGTAGGGATTTCCGGCGCGGCGCACCGCCGCGTGGGCGGCTACTCGAAAGGCATGCGCCAACGGCTGGCGCTGGCGCAGGCACTGCTGGGGGATCCGCGCATCCTGCTGTTCGACGAACCCACCACGGGCCTGGACCCGGCGTCCCGGCTCAAGTTCTACGAGATCGTGCACGAACTGCGCGCCAGCGGCGCAACGGTCCTGCTCAGCACGCACGCGCTGTCCGAGCTGGCCGGCCATGCGGACCGCATCGTCGTCATGAAGGCGGGCGTGAAGATCGCCGACGGCGGCATGTCGGCGCTGCGCCGCGACACAGGGCTGCCGATACGCATCAGCGTGACCCTCGAGCAGCAAGGCGATCCCGCCCCGCCCACGCCCGCATGGCGCCGGGTCGAGTCCGGCCGCTATGAACGGCTGTGCCACGAATCGGACAAGGTCGAGGCCATCCGCAGCATCGGCGCCATCGAGGCGCCCATCAGCGACCTGGACATCCAGGTTCCGGGGCTGGACGACATCTACGCCCATCTGCTTGAACGGGAAGACGCATGAACGCGGTCATCACCATCATCGGCAAGGAAATCCGCGACGGCCTGCGCAACCGCTGGGTCCTTGCCACCTCCCTCCTGCTGGCAGCACTGGCCCTGGCGTTGGGGCTGCTGGGCAGCGCGCCCACCGGCGCCGTCAAGGTCGATCCGCTGACCGTCACGGTGGTCAGCCTGTCCAGCCTGTCCATCTTCCTGGTGCCACTCATCGCAATGCTGCTGGCGTACGACGCCATCGTCGGCGAAGTCGACCGCGGCACGATGGCGCTGCTCCTCAGCCACCCGGTGTCGCGCTGGCAGGTGATCATGGGCAAGTTCGTCGGCCACCTGGCCATCCTCGCCATCGCGACCGGCGCGGGCTATGGGTCGGCGGGACTGGCGTTGCAATGGGTGTACGGCGGCATGGACATCGGCGCATGGCGACCTTTCGCCACGCTGATCGGCGCCAGCGTGCTGCTGGGCGCGAGCTTCCTCGCGATGGGATACCTGGTCAGCACGCTGGTGCGCGAGCGCGCCACGGCGGCGGGCATCGCGCTGGGCGTCTGGCTGTTCTTCGTCGTCATCTACGACATGGGTCTCTTGGGCGTATTGGCCGCGGACCAGGGCCGCCACGTCACCCCGGGCATGCTCAATGCGCTGCTGCTCGCCAATCCGTCGGATGTGTACCGGCTGCTGAACCTGACGGGCTTCGAGAACATCTCCATGTACGCGGGCATGGCCGGCATCAGCGATCAGGCGCAGTTGCCGATGCCGCTGCTGGTGGCCGCGCAACTGCTGTGGATCGCGGTGCCGTTCCTGCTGGCGGCCTTCTGCTTCCGGAGGAAACAGCTATGACGCTGCAACGTTGGGCCGCAACGACGGCCATCGCGGCAATGATGCTGGCGCTCTCGGCCTGCGGCGGCGACGAACCCGCCGCGCCACCGCCCGCGCCGCAGGCGGTCTCCGCCGAGGCCGTCGGCCATTACTGCGGCATGATGCTGCAGGACCACGCGGGCCCGAAAGGCCAGATTTTCGTGAAGGGCCGCGCCGCGCCCGTGTGGTTTTCGTCCATCAAGCAGGTGTTCGCCTACACGCTGCTGCCCGAAGAGCCCAAGGGCCTGGCCGCCATCTATGTCAACGACATGGCCACGGCCGGTCCGGATGGCGCCGCCGATCTGAAAGCGTGGGTGGACGCGCGCCAGGCCTTCTACGTCATTGGTTCCCGCTTCATCGGCGGCATGGGCGCCGAAGACGCCATGCCGTTCTCGGATCAGGCCCGCGCGCTCGCCTTCGCCCAGACCCACGGCGGCCGCGTGGTGCGTTTTGCCGACGTGCCCGAGGACTACGTGTTCGCCCAATAGCGCAAACGGCCGCCACTTGCCGCAAGCGCTTTTTGCCTTTTGCGCCTTACCCAGTTGATAACGCCATGAACCAACCCGCCCGCCGCCGCTTCATCGGTATCGTCGCCGCGTCTTCCGCGCTCGCCCTTGTCCCCAGCTTCCTGCGCCGCGCGCACGCGGCCATCGCGCCGACATGCTGGCAAGGAGTGGCGCTTGGCGCCGACGCGGAGCTGCGGCTGTACCATCCCGACCGCCAGGCCGCCGAGCAGCTCATCGAGCGGGCGTTGCAGGAGCTGCGGCGGCTCGAGAGCGTGTTCAGCCTGTACCGCCACGACAGTGCACTGTCGATCCTGAACCGCCAGGGATATCTGGCCGATCCGCCATCGGACCTGGTGCGCCTGCTGAGCGAGAGCCGTCACTATGCGGAACTGACGGGTGGGCTGTTCGACCCCTCGGTGCAACCGCTGTGGCGAGCGTACGCCGATCACTTCGCACAGCCCGGGGCGTCCGCCGACGGTCCGGCGCCGGCGGACATCGCGCGGGCACTGCAGCGCGTGTCATACCGGCGCATCGAAGTCGACCCGCAGCGCATCCGCCTGCAGCCCAGCATGGCGCTCACGCTCAACGGCATTGCTCAGGGCTACATTACCGACCGGGTGACGGACCTGTTCCGCAGCGCAGGCCTGGAACGCGCCCTGGTCGACATGGGCGAGATCCGCGGTCTGGATGATTCCGCCAACGCAACAGGCTGGCGCGTCGGACTGGCCGACCCCATGGCGCCGGCGCAGATCCTGGCGCAGGTGCCGGTCAGCAACCAGGCGCTTGCCACCTCGGGTGGCTACGGCACGCCGCTGGATGCCGCGGGGCGCTATTCGCATCTTTTCGACCCGCACAGCGGGCGGGCACGGCCGCTTTACCGCAGCGTGTCGGTCATGGCGTCCACGGCGACCGCGGCCGATGCGCTATCCACCGCCTTCTCGAACATGCCGTTGGACCGCACCGCGGCCCTTGTGCGCAGCCTGGGCGTGCGCGCGTGGATGGTGATGCCCGATGGGCAGTTGATTGCGCAGTCCGGCGACGCCTGATCGCTCCGCCCCCTGAAAAAAAACCGGCCTGCAAGGCCGGTTTTTGTTTGCGCGTCGTGCCGATCAGGCCGCGGACGGCGGATTCAGCGAGGACAGCATCTGCGTGAAGATCTTGGGGCTGGCGGCCAGCACGTTGCCGCTGTCCATCCAGCCTTGTTCGCCGTCGAAGTCCGCGACCAGGCCGCCAGCTTCCAGGACCATCAGGCTGCCTGCCGCCAGATCCCAGGGCTTGAGGCCCACGCCGCAGAAACCGTCCAGGCGGCCGGTGGCCACGTAGGCGAGATCCAGCACGGTGGAGCCCAGGCGGCGCACGCCCGTGGCGCCTTCGGCCATCTGGCGGAAACGCTGCGAGCCCTGCTGGGGGTCGCCGGCGTTGGGCCAGTGCGCGCCCAGCAGCGCGTCGTGGTAGCGGGTGCGTCCCGAGACGCGCACGCGGCGGTCGTTCAGGAACGTGCCGCTGCCACGGCTGGCAGTGAAGAGTTCGTTGCGCGAGGGGTCATAGATGACCGCCTGCGTGACCTGACCGCGCTGCGTCAGCGCGATCGACACGGCGTAGTTGGGCAGGCCGTGGATGAAGTTCGTGGTGCCGTCCAGCGGATCGATGATCCACTGGAACTCTGCCTGGTCGGGACCCTGCAGACCGAACTCCTCGCCCAGGACGGCATGGTCCGGGTAGGCGGCATGCAGCGTTTCGACGATGGACTCCTCGGCGGCCCGATCGACTTCCGTGACATAATCGCGCGGCCCCTTGCGAGCCACGCTGAGTCGT
>DALZRX010000236.1:0-1432 GCA_032015805.1 Achromobacter sp. | reverse complement strand
GCCGCCTTGATGGCGATGTTGAGCATCGGGTGCATAAAATTCCGTACGTATGCGATGAGTTGGCTTGATGATAGGCCGCTTGCCGCCCCCCGCGCGCCGTCGTCCCCGCGGGGAAATCGACTCAAAAAACCAGGAAGGCACGAAGCCAAACGTGCCATTTTAAATGACTCAAGCATTTTCACGTGTTCGCTTCGTAATGGTGAACCCCAGCCACCCCGGAAATGTCGGTTCCGCGGCCCGTGCGATCAAGACGATGGGCTTCTCGGAACTGGTCCTGGTGGACCCCAAATTCCCGGATGTAACAAGCCAGCCGGAGGCCGTTGCGCTGGCCAGCGGCGCGCTGGACGTGCTTGAAAAGGCCCGGATCTACCCGTCGCTGGAAGAAGCGCTGGCGCCTGTCACGTTGGCCTTTGCGCTGACGGCGCGGGTCCGCGACCTGGGTCCCCCGCCCTGCGACATCCGGCAGGCGGCCGATCTGGCTTGCGCCCACTTGGCGGACACGGCCGAGGGCGTGACGGCCGTGGTGCTGGGCACCGAGCGCGCGGGCCTGACGAACGCGCAGATCGCGCTCTGCCATCGCATCTGCCACATCCCTGCCAACCCCGAGTACAGCTCGCTGAACGTTGCCCAGGCGCTGCAATTGGCCGCCTGGGAGCTGCGTTACGCGCTGCTGGTGGACCAGGGCGCCGAGCTGCTGCCCCGCTCCACCGCCCAGGAGCCCGCACGGGGCGCGGCGCCCGCGTCCAGCGAGGCGGTCCAGGCGTTCCTTGCCCACTGGGAGGAAGCGCTGGTCGGCGTGCAGTTCCTGGATCCGACGCATCCCAAGAAGCTGATGCCGCGGATGCGCCATCTGTACTCGCGGCTCTCGCTCACCCGCGATGAAGTGGACATGATGCGCGGCGTCTGCACGGCGATGCTGAACGCGGCCAAAAAGAAATAGCAGACTGCCCGCAGCCCGGCATCGGTGAACCGGGGCGCGGAATGGAAAAAGGGACGGGCAATGCCCGTCCCTTTTTTATTGGCGATCCCGCCGGCGCGAGGCCGGCGGCAGTGCCGATCAGTCCACCGTCGCGCCCGAGGCCTTGACCACGGGGGCCCAGCCTTCGACTTCAGACTTGATGAACTGGCCGAATTCAGCCGGCGTGGTCTTCACGCCCACGGCGCCCAGCTTTTCAAAGCTGGTCTGCACGGAGGGCTTGTCCAGCGCCTGCTGCATGGCGGCGTTGAGCTTGTTGATGACTTCGGGCGGCGTGCCGGCCGGGGCCAGCAGGCCGAACCACGACGACACGTCGAAGTCCGTGAAGCCCGATTCCTGCATGGTGGGCAGCTCCGGCGCGCTCTTGGAGCGGTCGCGGGTGGTCACCGCCAGGGCGCGCAACTTGCCCGACTGGGCGTGCGGCCAGGCCGACGGCATGTTGTCGAACATGAACTG
>DALZRX010000235.1:2232-6685 GCA_032015805.1 Achromobacter sp. | reverse complement strand
GCGGGCGGCGTCCAGTACCTGCTCAACGCGGCCCATCCGCTCCTGGCGCAGTGCCGCATCGTGTCGGCGCTTGCTTATCCTTTCGGTCAGCATCTGGCGGGCATCGCGCGCGCGGTGCAGGAGGGGGCGGGTTGGCTTGCGGCTTCGCGGGCAGGACGGGACTGAGGGGTGGGCGGGATGCATGCTGCGAACAACATTGCCCGATCCAACAACAACAGGGCAGATCCGCTCAGCAGAATAATGATGGTCAGCACGTTGTACAGCGCGGGGTTCGTGGTCCATGAGCTTGGCGAAGCGTTCGTGGAACGTGGCGTCCCAGGGGGTACCTCATGTTCAAGGGCACACCGGATGCACTCGGAAACTGCTTCTTTTTTCACTCGGCCGGCGTGCTCGCGCGAAGCGGATATACGAGGGTCTGTTCAAGCCGCGCCGTCGCGCCTGCCATGTCCAGGCCGTCCGGTCCTTTTTTCATCCAGTCCGACGATGCAGGCCTTGCTGTAAACCTCTACGATTTCCTTCCCAAGCGTGTCCCATCGCGCAGTTCGGCGATCAAGGGCATCAGGTCCGGTTCGTAAAGGCCGGCATACGAGTTCATGATGACCGCGCACAACACGGCCAGTTTGAGTGGCCGAGAAAATTCTTCTAACGTTTGGCGCTTCAGTTCGGCTGCAAGCAACCGGTTCGCCAGCCAATGGGCACGTGTGGCCTTCGTCCGCTATCGCTTCACTGCAGGGAGAACATGGCGGGTCTCCGGCAAATTCCTCGAAGCATTTGATGCCTTGAAATTGCTTGACCTGGTACTGCAAGGATCTGGGATTGGCATTGGAGAAGGCGGATCGGGCCATAATCGGATGGCCCAGATTGCCAGTGACGGTGATGGGAAGGTGAGCCTTGGTCAGGCAATCCGGGTCGCTTAGAATGCCGGCACCCTTTCATGTGGCGCCGCCGCCAAGGACACTTTGCTTTCTCTTTCGATAACCGTTCCGCCGGGCCGCCGCGCGCGGACGTATGCAAGCTTCGCGCTGGCGCTTTCGCTTTCGCTTTTGATGGCGTCTGCCCTGCACGCGCAGTCGACGGCGCCGGCGCACGGCACCATGAAAGCCACACAGCCGCTCGGCGGCGCCTTCGAGTTGGAAGGCGATCCGAATTCGAACCTTCATCAGATCAAGTACCGTGGTAAGCCGTACCGGCCCTTGAACGCGTACCAGTTTGTCCACGTCAGGGCGCTGGGCCCAGAGCAAGGCGGCCAGCCGATGCTGCTGGCGGTATCCAACGATTTCATGGGCGTGGGCACGATCCTGATTGCAGTGCAGAACGACACGCCGCTTGCGCGCGTGTTGAGTCCTGCCGTGGACGTGCGCGACCCGGATATGGGCCTGGCTCAGCCTGGGCGTCAGGACGTGCTGATATTCACTGCGGGATCGCGTGCGCTGGTGACGTCGACGGGGCAGGTGCTGTGGTTCGAGCACCAACTGTCCAAGGAGCCCAAGCGATCGAGCCCGTTGCTGGTGTCGGTGTCGCCGGACAATCGTCATGGCGCCTTGCTGCTGGACAACGAGATCCGGCTGAGCGTCGCGGGCGAAGGCCCCTACGCCAGCGTGCCGTTCACCAAGGCAATGCAAAGCGATGCCTTCAAGTCGGCGTGGGATGAGAGCGCTGCGCGTGCGCGCAGGGCGCTGGACGGAGGCAAGCGCATTGACCAACGCCGGCTGTACGACAACATGAGGGCCGAATGGATCAACCGGAATTTCCGCTGGCAAAAGGATCGGGACGGCTGGCAATTCATGGGGCAGAACCTGAAGCGCATCCCGCTTGCCGTGCAGCCCCGCCAGGAGCCCTGAGATGACGCCTATTCGCGCATTTGATCGTTGGCGCTGGCTGGCGTCGTCGTGCGCAGTCGCTCTTGCCGGCTGCGCAGGCACCGCCGATGTGTACGAAAAACATGTCCGCGCGGAAGATGCCAGTCTGGCGGACGTGGTGCTGACGCTGGACGTGGCGTTTGCACGGGCGCCGGACTACGATCCCAAGAAAAACGAGTACGGATCAACGGTGAAGCGGGTGGAGTATTCCGGCTATCCCAGCATCGACGTTCCGTTCTACCAGAAGGGCGTGGGCTTCGATCTGGGCGTGCTGGGCGATCCGCGGGCGCTGCTGGCCTTGCCGTATCCGTCGCCCACGACCCGGACGACGACCGCGCACCTGAAGATCTTTGGCGAACGCCTGGACGCCACGCACTACCGTTTCGTCGTGCTGCCCCGGGCGGGGTGGAGCAGCATGAAAAGCTTCCAGGTGGCGTTCGCCATCAACGGCCGGCGTGAGGGCATGACGTTCGCGTATAGCACGAAGACCATGTGCGAAAGCCGCTTTGACGTCACGACGCCCACGTACGGATTCGGGATGTCGGTCGCGGCCGGTTTTCCGGGCGGCAGGCCGGGCTGCCTGAAGGCCTGCGACGCGCGGCCCGGCTACCCGGGGCACTGCGCTTTCTTTTCCGGCGTCGACTAAGCCCGGCCCCCAGAACTGATACTCGAGAACGGCCCGCAGCCCGTTTGCGCCGACGCTTGCTGGGTATTCCCTGGCGCAGGATGCGCCAGGCTTGCTGGTGTTGGCCCGCGTCGTAGAGCGCGGTGACTCGCAAGCGAATGGCGTTGCCGCATTGCGGATCCAGCGCCAACGCGCGGTGCAGGTCTGCGTCGCGCTGTGCGTGCGCGCCGCGCTGGTCGTGATAACGGGCACGCAATGCCCAGATGACGGCTAGATCGGGCTGTTCGCGCAGCCCTTGCTCGCACAGGGCAAGCATTTAGGCAAGGTCGCCGCCGTCATCGGCGCGGTGGATGGTTTCGATCAGGCTGGACATGCGGCGCCCCGCAGCCTCAACCGTATTCCAACTGATAAAAACTCTGGCTGGCGATCAGCGTGGCGCCGCAAGACGTGCGCATGCCTTCGAGCGCGGTCAGGCGGTCGGAGCTGACGTTTTGCACGCCTTCAACGATGGTGTGGTTGTCGCCGCATTTGGGGCAGGTGACGCGGTCGCCGACGCGCGCCATCGGCTGGCCAAAAATCACGACGGTTTCGTCGCCGGTTACGACGATGCCGCCGTGCGACGTTTTATCGCCCTTGCGGATGACGGAGCGTTGGGACATGGTGCGCGAGATACCTGATTAGAGATACGTGCCATCCGGCGCGAGCCGGGCCTGGCCAACCACGAAGGTGCCATCGGGCGCCATGCGCACCGGCCCGCCGCCGCCCTTGTAGCTGCCGTCGGGGGCGCGTTGAGGGGTGCCGGCAACATACGTGCCGTCGGGCGCGCGGGTGATGGGACCGTCGCCGCCCACGTACGAACCATCGGGCGCGCGGCGCGGCGTGCCGGCTATGAAGTGTCCATCGGGCAACATACGGATAGTTTTCGACGGCATGAGTGCTCCCTTGGGGGTGAGGGCAAATCATAGCGAAGCATCGTGACGCGCCTTGTAATAGGACGTGTCATCTTTGAACGATCCACGTAAGCAGATGTGGCATGATTTGCGCCTACGACAGCCCCAGACGCCCATGACCGACATCAACGCCCTGTTGCAACCCATTCCTGGCGACGCGCCTTGCGGCGCGGACCTGGTGTTCTCGCCGGAGTTCGACGCGATACGCGAGGCGCGCCGGCATGATGACCCCCAGCTCGACCAGGGCGATTGGGTCATCGACCTGAAAGAGGCCGATTGGCCCGAGGTGGCGCGCATTTGCTCCGCCGTGCTGCGAGACCGCAGCAAGGACATCCGCATCGCGTCGTGGCTTGCCGAGTCCTGGGCGAAGACCCGCGGCTTCGCGGGCTTGCGCGATGGGTACCTGCTGATCGACGGCCTGTGCCGCAACTATTGGGACGGGTTGCACCCGGTGCCCGAAGATGGCGATGTGCAGCAGCGAGTGGGCAATCTGGCGTGGCTGCTGTCGCGGTCGCAGCAACTGATCGGCGAAATCCCGCTGACGCAGGCCGACGGCGCACGCTACGGCGCGGTGCTCTGGGAGGCAGCGAGCCAGTTGGCCAACGCGGTCAAGCGCACGCCCGACAACGCGCATGAATTGACGCGCGGCAAACTTACGCTGGACCGCTTCGATGCCGCGCGGCGCGACACGCCGCCCTCGTTCTATTCAGAGTTGGACGCGCAGTTGCAAGGCTGCACGCAGGCGCTGGATCAGTTGGAACGCACCCTGGACGCGCACCTGGGCGATGAATGCCCGGCGTTCTCCCGAGTTCGCGAAGCCCTGCGAAACGTCACGGAATTGGCGCACCGCTTTGCGCGCGATGCTGGCCTGCTGGTCCGTACAGACCTCGCGCCGGCGCCGGCATCGTCCTCGCCCAACGTCCCTAATCGTGTGGAGCCTACCTTGCCTGCCGCCGATCATTTTTTGGGTGCTGACGTCCCGGCGGCAACTGCGCCGGGCACCGCCGCGCCGCAGCACG
>DALZRX010000235.1:0-2222 GCA_032015805.1 Achromobacter sp. | reverse complement strand
CCCGCCGCTATCCGCGGGCCCATCCAGACCCGCGAACAGGCGCTGGCGCAGTTACGGGACGTGGCGGATTTCTTTCGCCGCACCGAACCGCACAGCCCCGTGGCCTACCTGGCCGACAAGGCGGCAAGCTGGGGCGAGATGTCGTTGCACCTGTGGCTGCGCACGGTGGTCAAGAACGACGAGACGCTGTCTGGGCTGGAAGAGTTGCTGGGCATCAAGAAGGCGGGCGAAGGCAATTAAGAGGCTATAAGCCCCGCACCATGAGCCCCACGTCACAAGCCCACGTCACAAGCCCCGCGTCATAAGTCATAAGCCATCGCGTCCGGGCGCTGCCGTGACCGAGCAGCCCCGGCGCCAAGCCGCCTACCGCGCCGCCCGGAACTCGATGCGCCGGTTCTTGGCGCGTCCTTCCGGCGTGGCGTTCGTGGCCACCGGTTGATCCGGGCCCGCTCCCATTGCTTCGAAGCGCGACACCGGCAAGCCCTTGTCCACGAGATAATCCCGCACCGCGTCCGCACGCGCCTGACTGAGCGCGAGGTTGGTGCTGCGGCTGCCGGAACTGTCGGTGTGACCGATGATCTGGATCTTGTCGGCGCGCAGCTTGGGCACGGTGTCGGCCACGCGATCCAGCAATTCTCGGCCGCGCGCGGTCAAGCGGGTGCTGCCGGTTTCAAACTCCACCACGCGGTTGGCCAACAGGTTGTCCAGCACATCCTGCTCATCCTTGCCAGCCGACACGCGCAAGCCGTTGACGATCTTGTAGGTGGGATTCAGCGACGTGGCAAAGGTGCTGGCGATGTGTTGGCGCGAGGCTTCGTTGTCGACCTCGCCGCGCAGGCGGATCTGCGTGCCGTCGATTTCCAGTTGCCCACGGTTGATCTGCTTGAGCGGGCTGTCCAGCAGTTTGCCCACGTGCTGGGACCAATTGGGGGGCGCCACCACGCCGCCTACGTCGATGCGGTCGATGACATTACCCACGCCATAGACCTTTTGCAGCCGGGCCAGCACGTCGGCCTTGGTGGCCTCGTCGGGCACCGCGCCGCTGGCGACCACCTGGCCGGGTTGGGGAATGACGTTGGCGGGCACGACCGTGGCGGCGTCCTGGGCGTGTGCCGAAAACGCCAGCGTGGCCGCCAGGGCCAGAGTAAGCGTACGCATGTCCTAGGCTCCGATGAAAACTTCGCGGAACGTCTCCAGCGCCTGGCGCAAGGAAAGCCGCGGTTGATCCAGATAGCTCGACAGCTTGGCCAGCCCGTGGCTGGCGCTGACGTGATCGCGCACCCACGGCGCGTCTTCCAGCACGATGTAGTGCTGTGACAAGGCCTGCGGCGTGGACAGCAGCGTTGCCAGCGTGCGTGGCGAGGCACCGCGAAAACCCACCACCAGGCGGTGCTTGCCGGCGATGCGCCCGATGAAAAGGGCGATCTCGAAATCGGCGCGCGTCAGGAAAGGCGCGATCAAGGTCATCCAGTAGCTGGCGACTAGGTTGATGTAGAGCGGGTCGTCGGGCAGCGGCAGCGCAAGCCCGGTGTCAAGCTGCGAGGAGCCGCTGGACATCACGGGCGCCAGCAGGATGCCCAGCGCCAGCACGATGTCGTGCATGCTGGCCGCGTGCCCATTGCCGCGCAGCATGGCTTCGACGCGTTCAATCGTCTGAAGATCGATGAAGGCGTCAAAGCCGTCGTCGGCGGCAGTGCGAATCTCGCCTTCCAGATCGTTCAGCGTCTGCAGCACCGGCGCGGGGTCGCCATCCAGCATCAACTGCGCCGCCGCCGTGCCCATGCGATTCCACATTCGGCTGAAGGCCAGCGGGCTGCGCGCAATGAAGTCCAGTGGCCGCGTCACTTCCACCGACGTCGCGGTAATGAACGGAAAGCGCCGGCCCGATTGGTCGCGGCTGGGCTGCAGGTGGCCGGCGATGGCCAGCTTGCCGCGCGAGCCCAGCACGGCGAAGGGCACGGGCTGCGCCTCGTCGTACAGCGTCTTCCAATGAGGGTCCTGCGCCAGCACCTCCATGGTGTTGGCCACCCACGCATCCAGCGTCGCCATCAACTGCGGGTGCGACGTGTTCTTAACAAAGTCGCCACGGGACGGAATCTTGCCGAAGTAAGCCGTACGGAACATGGGAGACTGCGGGTTGCTCATTGCTGCGCTCCGGCAGGCGTCGGGGCGACGGAGGGTTGAGGGGATGCGCCGGCCACCGTGGCGGGCAGACGCAGGTT
>DALZRX010000234.1:0-6685 GCA_032015805.1 Achromobacter sp. | reverse complement strand
GCGCGACGCGCTGGCACGGGTCGGCCTGGGCGATCGCGCTGGCGTGCGCGTCTCGGCGCTGGCGCATGGCGAAAAGCGCCAGCTTGAACTGGCCATGGCGCTGTCGCTGAACGCTTCCGTGCTGTTGCTGGACGAGCCCATGGCGGGCATGGGCGCCGAGGAATCGCAGCGCATGACGGCCCTGCTCCAGACGCTCAAGGGCCGCTACGCCATCCTGCTGGTCGAACACGACATGGACGCCGTCTTCGCGCTGGCGGACCGCGTGACCGTGCTGGTCTACGGCAAGACCATCTTCACCGGCACGCCCGACGAGGTGCGCCAGCACCCCGACGTGCGCGCCGCCTACCTGGGCGAGGAGGACTGATGCTGCAAGTCAATCAACTGCAAGGCGGCTACGGCGCCAGCAAAGTGCTCTTCGGCGTCGACCTGGACATCGCGCCCCGCCAGGTCGTTTCCCTGATCGGCCGCAACGGCATGGGCAAGAGCACCACCGTCAAGACCGTCATGGGCATGTTGCCCGCGCAGGGCGGAACCATCCTGCTCGACGGCAAGCCCATCGCCGGAATGGCTCCGCACCGCATTGCCCAACTGGGCATCGGCCTCGTTCCCGAAGGCCGCCGCGTGTTCGGATCGCTGTCCGTCGAAGAAAACCTCATCGCCACAGCCCGCAACACGCGCGCCGGCTGGCACGTCGGCCGCGTCTTCGACCTTTTCCCGCGGCTGAAGGAACGGCGCACCCAGTCCGCCCGCACGCTGTCCGGCGGCGAACAGCAGATGCTGGCCGTCGGCCGCGCTTTGCTCATCAACCCGCGCCTGCTCATCCTGGACGAAGCCACCGAAGGCCTCGCGCCGCTCATCCGCCAGGAAATCTGGAACTGCCTGCGGCGCTTGAAGGAAGAAGGCCAGACCATCCTCGTGATCGACAAGAACCTCAAGGAAATGGCGACCCTGGTGGACCGCCACCACGTCCTGGAAAAAGGCCGCGTCGTCTGGCAAGGCAGCCCCGCGGAGCTGGCCGCGCAGCCCGAGTTGGCGCATCGTTACCTGGGGGTATAGCAGCGGACCGCTAGTCCTGCGACTCGCAAAAGCTCAGCCGGTTGCCAAACGGATCGATCACCGCCATCACCCGACCCCAAGGCATTTCCTCCACGCCTGGCCGCATGTAGGCATACCCTTTCGCGCTGACCTCGGCGTGAAACTCGTCCACGCCTTGCATCCGTACAAACACCGCGGACCCCGGCGTGGCGTCACCGTGATGCTCGGACAGATGCAGCACCAGATCCCCGCGATGCACCTGCGCGTACAGCGGGAACCCCGCCTCGAAGCGATGCTCCCAATCCCACGAAAAACCCAGGAAATCCAGATAGAAATCGCGCGCCTTCTCCACGGAGAAAATGCGCAGGATCGGAATGGCGGCTTGCAGGTGCATGGCTGGGCCTTGGTAGTATGCGAAAAAAAACCAGCATAGAACACAAGCGCATCCATGCCCATTGCCACGCCCGACTCCTGGAAACACCTGCCTGCCCCCGCACAACGCGAACCGCTGCATTTCCAGGCCCGCTATACCGCCGCCGAATACGCCCGCCTGCAACAGGGCGTCATCCCGCAGGAAATGGAGGACAAGTGGTTCATCTACCTGCACGACGGCTGGCTGCGCCTGCACCGCAGTTGGACAGGCAACTGGATCTACGCGCTGCGCCTGGAGCAGGACGGCGAACACTGGGCGGTCGCGGACTCCTGGGTGAACCGCGATCCCGAGCAATACCGACTCACCGATGCGGACCACGACAGGAAGGTGCTGGAGAGGATGCTGCAGTGGCTGATCAACAAGCCGCCGGTGTGATGCTCATCGGTTGATTGGCGTGGCCGCGGCGCACGACGGGCGCCTTACCAGGACCGTGGCGATGCGCCATATCGCGCCTTGAAGATCTTGCTGAAATGACTGAGGCTTGAATAGCCCAGGTCGCCGGCCACCTGCGTGACGCTCATTCCGCTGCGCAGCAAGTCCGAGGCGCGAACCAGCCGCGCCTCGCTCAAATAGGCATGGACCGAACGGCCCACGTTTTCCCGCATCAATTCCTGAAGGCGTCTTTCCGACAAACCCACCATCCGCGCGACACGGCCGGGCGGCCAATGTTCCGAACAGCGTTCCCGCAGCAATTGGCAGGCGTCGTGCACTTGCTGACGTTCCTCTGCAGCAGGCCCCTTCAGTGCTTCCGGCGCCGACAGCAGTTGCACAAAAGCCGAAAGCATTTCGAGCGACTTGGCGCGATACCAGATCCGGCGCGCCTCGGGCGCTGACGGCGCATCGCGGGAAAACTCGCCGGCCAGCGTCAATAGGCTGGCCGGCGCATCCAGTGTGGCCACCAGCGATCCGTGGGTCGGCACGCTGACATCGTGGCGAAACCGCTGCGTCAGCAGGGCGATGGGCGCCATGTCGCCCGCCCGCGCCAGCGCGTCGGGGGTGTAACGGATATCCAGCATCCGGACGCGCCGTTTTGCGTAGAGGTGCGTCGTCCAGCCCACCGGCTGCTCGTGGTTGAACAGAAGTGCCCCTCCCCCCGACACTTTCAGAGGCGTGCCTCCCTCCAGCGCCAGCATGGCGTCGCCCTCCAGCCATACCTGCATGCCGAACACCGGTGCGCCCGGCGCCGGAATTGTCAGCGCCGCCGACGGGCAGCCGTCCAGCACCACGACGCTGACGCCTTCCTCGACGCGCACCACACACTGGATGACGTTTTCCCAGTCCCGCGTCGCGGGCACTGTCGGAAGCGTGCCTCGCCACCATTCGTGAGGCTTGGCTGGAACGGTATACGGGTCGAGCGAAAGCGCAGCGGGCATGGGAAACAAGCGCAAAAGCGCTGAGTGCAGCAAAACCGTCAATCGGCGCCGCGAAATCGTCAGACATCCGGCAGCTCTTCTGGAATCATCCCGTTGCATAGGAATGATTCTTGTTAATTATAAATTGATCAGGTGGTAGCCCCGTGTTCTTATCCGTCAAGCCATTGCCGTTGGCATTGCTCGCAGCCTTTGCGGCGCCTGCGCCCGCCGCCGCGCAGCCCGCGCCATCGACAGCCGTCGGTGTCTCCACGCTGTCGCCGGTCGTGGTCCAAGGATCGAGCGACGCGTCGCCGACCTCCGGGGCCGACTTCGTCTCCACGCGCAGCCGGTCTGGAACCAAATCGGACGCCGCCCTGATCGACACGCCCCAGACCATCAACGTCATCACGCGAAATGAAATGGACTGGCGAGGCGTCACCTCACTGGCGCAGGCCGTCCGCTACACGCCCGGCGTGTTCGCCCAGTACGGCGACAACGACGTGCGCTATGACTGGTTGACCATCCGCGGGTTCACCCCGGCGCGCTATCTGGATGGCCTGCTTCTGCCCTTCGGCGCGCGTGGCTATGCCCAGCCTCGCATCGACACCTATGGCCTGGAACGCATAGAGATCCTGAAGGGGCCGTCGTCTGGCCTTTACGGTCAAAGCGCCCCGGGCGGACTGGTGAACATGACCAGCAAGCGCCCCACCGCCGAACCGATCAACGAAGTGGTCCTGCAAGCGGGCAGCTTCAACCGTTACCAAGGTTCGTTCGATTTTTCCGGACCCGCCGACGACGAAGGGAAATTTCTTTATCGCCTGACCGGCACCTTGCGCGATAGCGATACGCAGTACCAGCACGTCGATGACGAACGCCAGTTCATCGCGCCCAGCTTTACCTGGCGTCCCTCATCGGACACCAGCCTGAACCTCAATGTGCAGTACCAGAAGATCACCAGCCACGGTGGCGGAGGCGCGCCAGTGCTGCCGGTCATCGGGACGCTGGAGAAAAGCAGCGCCGGCTACATTCCCCGCGACCGCTTCGTGGGCGAACCGGGCTACGACATCTTCACGAATGAACAGACCATGGTGGGCTATACGCTGGACCACCGCCTGAACGACACCTGGAGCGTGCGGCAAAGTGCGCGCTATACCAACGTGGACACCAACACCCGCCGCGTGCAGATCGGCGCCATGGTGTCGGAAGCCCAGGCCATCCGTTACGCCTGGGCCTTTCCCGAGACATCGCATGCGTTCCAGATCGACAACCAGGTGAACGCCAAATTCACGGCCGGTCCGACACGCCATGACCTCACGTTTGGCCTGGACTACCTGCGGGAAAAGTCGCGCTACAACGAAAGCAGCCTGGGGCTGATGCTGCCGCCGGCTTCGCCCCTGTTCGACGTGTTCAACCCCGACTATGGGACGCCGGTGACGCGCCCGCCCACGGCCACCAAGATCAACATGACGCGCAACCAGTTGGGTGTGTACGCGCAGGATCAGATCGAACTGGACCGGTTGCTGCTCACGTTCGTGGGCCGCTACGACTGGACCGAAGGCACCACCGACAGCGGCGCGCGCGGTAGCGCCGGGCAGTGGGCATGGACCTCTCGCGACGCCGACGCCAACCGCTTCACCGGCCGGCTGGGTGTCACGTATCGCTTCGACAATGGCCTGGCGCCCTATCTGAGCTACTCCACGTCCTTCCAGCCCGTGACCGGCGTAATGCGCGACGGCTCGCCGCTCAAGCCGACGACCGGTGAGCAGTACGAAGCGGGCATCAAATTCCAGCCCAACGGCTACGCCAGCTTCGTGACGCTGTCGGCGTTTCAGATTACGCAAAACAACGTCAGCACGCCGGACCCCGTCAACACAAGCTTCGTCGTGCAGACCGGTCAGGTTCAGGTGCAGGGTCTCGAGCTGGAGGGCAAGGCGAGTTTCGACAACGGCCTGGATCTGACGATGTCGTATGCGCTCAGCGACAGCGAGATCACCAAGAGCAACAATCCCGCGCAGCGCGGCAATCAGCTCAACTTCGTGCCGCGCCACCAGGCGGCCCTGTGGGCAGACTACACGCTGCGCGACGGCCCCTTGCAAGGCGTGGGACTTGGCGCCGGCGTGACGTATCGGGGCAGCTTCTATGGCGACCTGAACAACAATTACGCCATCCCGGCCGTGACCTTGGTCGACGCGGCAATTCGCTACGACCTGGGCCGCGCCAGCCCTGCGCTCGATGGCGCACAAATCGCCTTGAACGTATCCAACCTGTTCGACAAGCGCTACGTGGCCAACTGCCTGGGCACGGCCGTAAGCTGCTATTGGGGCGCGGAACGCACGGTGATGGCGACCTTGCGCTATCGCTGGTAACGCCCGGCAGCCCGGGCGGTCGGCGTCAATTGCGCTTGCTGATCGCCCTGGCTGCCCTGATCACCAACGGCCCCAATTCCTCTCGCGCGCGCGCCAGCGACCAGCGCGGCTTGGGCACCGATATGTTGAGCGCACCCAGGGGATCGCCGTTGTCGCCATGGATGACCGCCGCGACATTAAGGTCCCCGGCGAAAAACTCTTCGTCGGCATAGGCGTACTGATCCCGCCTGGCCTCCTCGATCAACGCTCGCAGCGTGCCGATATCGGTGGTGGTGTGCGGCGTGTACTTGACGCACGTCACGCTACGCAGTTTGAGATCGAGTTCGTCAGGGGGCAGCAACGCCCATAGCGCGCGCCCCGACGCGGTGGCCACACACGGAATCTGCGTCCCCACCGGCAGGTATTCGGGAATGTGCCTGGCCGGCGCAACACGCATGACGAACACCATGTTGTCGCCATCGGGCACGGCAAGATTGACGATTTCGCCGCACTCCTGGTTGACCTGGTGCAGCACCGCATGCGCATGCTGGAACAAGGGCTGCCGGTAAAGATAGCTATAGCCCAGCCCCACGGCCTTGACCGTCATGCTGTAACGCTTGCTGCGCGGATCCTTGAACAGGTAGCCGGTCTTCTCCAACGTGTAGGCCACGCGCTGGGCCGAGCCGATGGTGATGCCGTTTTCGCGGGCCATCTCCTGCAGGCTCAGCGAGGCATGGCCTCGGAACGATTCGAGCACGGCCAGCCCTTTTTCCAGCGACTGGATCAACAAGGAGGAGGATTCAGACATTCGGATTCTGTTTGTGTGACTGCAAGGAAGTTTGCCCGCTGAAAGCCCGAAAGACAGCGGGCCTAGGGAAACCCTTACGTTGTAGCCAGGCCCGCCGAGCAGTATAAAAATACCCGGCGTTATCGATATACGTACATTGTTATCGAATAGCGATAATTAATCAATCCGGGTCTTCATGCAACCGTCTCCGCCCCACACACCGGCGCGTCCCACCGCCCATCTGAACGATTCCGACGCTGCCCGCGCATCCGCCTCATCGGACGGGGCGCTGCCGGCCTCGGTCGATGTCGCCATTGTCGGCGGCGGCATCATCGGCATCAGCACCGCCTATTCGCTGGCGCGCGCCGGGCTTCGGGTCGCCGTGTTCGAAAAAGGCACGCTGGCCTGCGAACAATCGTCGCGCAACTGGGGCTGGGTGCGCACGCTGGGACGGGACCTGCCCGAAGTGCCGCTGGCCCAGCGCGCGAACCGGTTGTGGGCAGAGATCCAGGGAATGGTGGACGTGGGTTTCCGCCGTAGCGGCATGTTCTACCTGCAGGAAAACGACGCGGATGCGGCCGGCCATCAGGCCTGGCTGGACGGGGCGCGCGGGCACGGCGTGGACGCCCGCCTGCTGGACCAGCGCATGGTGCGGGACATGTTGCCGGCGACGGGGCGCGCCTGGACAGGCGCGATGTACAGCCCCACGGACGGGGTGGCGGAACCGCAACTC
>DALZRX010000233.1:0-6696 GCA_032015805.1 Achromobacter sp. | reverse complement strand
TGCCGCGCGGGGTCCGCTCTATTTCGCCGCGGCCAGCATGTATTCCACGGCGGCGCGCAGCGTGGCGTCGTCGGCTGCCGAGCCGCCGCGCGGCGGCATGGCGCCCTTGCCTTTGAGCACGGTGACCATCAGCGCATCCGTGCCCTGCGCCAAAAACGGCGTCCAGGCTTGCTTGTCGCCCAGTTTGGGCGCATTGGCCACACCGCTGGCATGGCACACGACGCAGGCGGACTTGTAGAGATTTTCTCCGGCGGGACTGACGGCGGCGACGGTGACGGCGGCGGCGTTGTCGGCGGAGGCATGCTGGACGGGCAGGCCCGTCAGCGCAAGGGCAAAGACGATTCGAGCAATATGGGACATGGCAGGAATTCCAGGCTTGGAGTCGGGAGCAAGCCGGCAAGACGCGCCGCGCGCGCCTTGCCGTTCGGCCATTACTGGGGGATCGGACCCGGGGCCTTGATCTGCTTCATCAGGTCGTCGTTCCACTTGCCCTCGACCTTGATGTGCCCGGCCGCACCCAGTTCAAAGGCTTCGATCAGGTTGTGGTTCAGGTATGCGTACACGCCCGGTTGCTTGAATGTGTACAGCGCCGCGCCCGCCGAACCGCCGCGGATGAACCAGGTTTCCAGGTCCTTTTCGGGCGGGTTGTTGAACTTGCCGGTTTCCCAGACCCAGTCGCCGTGCCCGCCGATCAGGTGCGGACGCGTGTCGCGGTTGGCCTGCGAATGGATCAGCAGCACGGTTTCGCCGACCTTGGCGGTGAGCGCATTGTCGCCGGTGAGCGCGCCGACCTTGCCGTTGAAGACGATGTGCGACGGGGTCAGCTTGCGCATGACTTCGACCGTGTCGCCATAGCTTTCGGCGAGCGTCGCGTAGTCCTTGTACTTGCCGTTGGCGTCCTTGGGAATGTACAGGTCGAACTCGCCGATCGTGTAGGCGCGGTCGTAGTGCAGCGGCTTGCCCTGCGCGTCCTTCAGGCCTTCCCGCGGCAGCACCATGATCGTGCCGCTCATGCCGGACACCACATGCCACGGCACCATGCCTTCAGGCGCACAGTGATAGACGAAGGTGCCGGCGCGGTCCGCCTTGAAGCGCAGCGTGGCCTGTTCGCCGGGGTTCACATTGGTGAGCTTGGCGCCGCCCAGCGCGCCCGTGGCGGCGTGGAAGTCGACGTTGTGCGGCATCGCGTTGGACTTGGGATTGACCAGGGTCAGTTCGACGTAGTCGCCCTCGTGCACGACCATGGTGGGCCCGGGCATGGACCCGTCGAAGGTCATGGCCTGCAGCGTGGTGCCCTTGCTGTCGATGACCATCTTCTTTTCTTCGATGGTCATGGTGAATTCGACAACCTTGGGGCCCGACTTGGCCACCTGCTCATGCGGGTGGACCATCGGCGGGGCAACCAGCGAGACCTTGGCGCGCGGCAGCTTGTCGGCATTCTGGGCGGAAGCCAGACCACCGGCCATCGTGAACATCAGGGCGGCGGCAAGCAAGGTGGGGCGCAACGCGTTCATGTGGTACTCCTCTTTCGGTTTCTTCAAAGCCGAGTCTGTCGGCACCTCCATTGAAGAACCGCGAGCGGTCGCGTTCTTTGTTGTAGCGCAAATTCGGGATAACCCTGCGGCCGCGCACGAGTTGTCAGGGTGACCCCCAGGTGTCACCATCGACCCGTGGAAAATTCCTCCACGTCCACACGCGGACCGCCATGCCATCGCCTTTATGCCATGCCCTGCTGCGAAACCTGGATCTGTTCAGGCCTTTGTCCGATGCGCAGCTTGATACCGCGCTGAAAGACGCCGTTCCATGCCGTCTTGAACCCGGTGAAGCCGCCTACCGCCAGGGTGCGGTTGGCGACCATTTCTTCGTGCTGCTGCACGGCTGCCTCAAGGTCACACAAATTACATCGGAAGGCGACCAAGTTGTCGTGAGATATGTCAACCCGGGCGATATGTTTGGCTTGGCTTGCGCCATG
Source organism: Achromobacter sp. (assembly GCA_032015805.1). Classification (GTDB taxonomy): domain Bacteria; phylum Pseudomonadota; class Gammaproteobacteria; order Burkholderiales; family Burkholderiaceae_B; genus Achromobacter. The sequence goes on along the minus strand of DALZRX010000233.1, from coordinate 4,724 downwards.
CGGCAGTCCTGTTATCCGGCCAGCGTGCTGGCCGTGCAGGAAAGCGTCTGCCTTGCATGGCCGGCAAGCGCCTGGGAAGGCGTCACGGCCAGCCACCCGCAGTTCGGCGCGATCGCGTTGCAGACAATGGGACAACGACTGCAGGACGCGCACATCCGCATCCAGGAACTCTCCACCGACGAAGTCGAGCAGCGCGTCGCGCGCGCCATCTTGCGGCTGGTCCAGCAATCCGGCCAGCCGACGCACGATGGCATTGGCATCGGCTTTCCGATCACGCGCCAGGACGTTGCCGAAATGACCGGCACCACCCTGCATACGGTCAGCCGGTTGCTCAGCGACTGGAAGCAGCGCGGCATCGTCAGCAGCGGCCGCAAACGCATCGTGCTCCGGTCGCCCGCAGCCCTTGCCCGCTTGTCCGAAAACGCGCAGCCCGCCATGGACTGTGCCTCCTGTCTGTCTTGCCGCAAGGGCTCGCCGGCAGCGGATGCCCCCACCGGCGAACCGGCCGTGGAACGGTCACGCGCGGACACCGCGGCCACCGAAATGGCCGCGCACTAGCGCCGGCGGCCGGGGCGCTAGCCTTCTTCCAGCACCAGCCGCAGCCCCAGGTTTGCGGGCGGCACACCGACTGAACAGGCGCCGCTCTTGGGATCGCGGATGAAATCGGGCAGATAGGCGATATGCCGCCCCGCCGCAACGCGTATGCCGCAGTTGCGGCTCAGGTCAGCGTCTTCGGGGGTATCGACCGCCGCATCCAGCACGCGCCGCGAATGGCAATCGGACGTCCAGTCCCACACGCTGCCCGCCATGTCCTTCAAGCCTGCCGCATTGACACCGTACTCACCGAACGGACGCACTGCCGTTTCGGCGCCCTGCCCGCTGCGGCGGCTTTCCTGTTCGTATTCCGCCAGCCAGCGCTGCGCGGGATCGTCGGTTGGTTGGCCGGTGTCCAGCAGTGCGGCGAGCGGCGCTTCTTCGCGATAGGCTTCGCCCGCCGCATAGATCCATTCCGCATAGCGCGGCAAGCGATAGCGCTGGCCCGTCGAGCCTGACAGCCAGGCCGCGTAGGCCGAGGCATCCGACCAACTGATGCCGATGGCGGGCAGATCGGGGGATGCGTCTTTGCGATGCGCCGCGTCCAGCGGCTTGCAGGCTCCGGCGGCAACGCATGCTGCGTACTCCGCCTGGCTGACCTGCCGCGTCATGATCGCCACGCCGCGCGGGTGCCGCGTGGTGACAGGCGCCGGCGTGACGGGATAGCCGTTGCGCAGCGCCTCGCCGGGCGGCTGATGGGTGATCTCGCCGGGCGGCAACCGCGTGAGTTCAGGCAACGCAAAGCGGGCCCGGTCTGCGGGCCCGCAAGCGGACAACAACAATGAGATGGCGGCGGCGATCGGCAGGAAGCGCATGCGGAGTTTCTCCGAAGCGCCCGCGCCAGGCCGGCGCGGGCTTGGCTTCCATTGGACCGGGAGGCCGCCTTCGCGACGTTGCGCTGGCGCAAAGTCGCGAAGGTGCGGGGATCAGCCGCGCGCAGCCTTGGGCGCCAGGCGCGGTTCGACAAGCGCGGGCTTGCTGCTGAGCAGTCCCAGGATCACTTGCATGACCATGGCAAGCGCACCCAGCAGGAACACCACGTCGCCGAACGTGCGGCCCCAGCGCAGCGTCTTGAGCAGGTCCTGCTGCATGAAGGCTTCGCTGCGGGCGTACCACATGCCTTCGCTGACGCTGGCATGGAACTGGATCAGGCCCACGGGCAACAGGCTGGTGAAGATCATCAGAACCAGACCGATGTTCATCCCCCAGAACGCCAGCTTCATCAGGCCCGGGTTCAGCGAGTACTGCGGACGGATGTATCGCAGCACCAGCAGCGTGAAGCCCAGCGCCAGGAAGCCGTACACCCCGAACAGCGCGGCGTGCGCGTGCACCGGCGTGGTGTTCAGGCCCTGGATGTAATAGAGCGAGATCGGCGGGTTGATCATGAAACCGAAGACGCCGGCGCCGAGCATGTTCCAGAACGCCACGGCCACAAAGCACGTCAGCGGCCACTTCAGGTTGTCCATCCAGGCGGCGCGGGTCTTCAGGCGCCAGTTTTCCCAGGCTTCGTAGCCCAGCACGATCAGCGGCACCACTTCCAGCGCCGAGAAGCTGGCGCCAACGGCCATGACGGGCGTCGTCGTGCCGGCGAAGTACAGGTGGTGGAACGTGCCCGGAATGCCGCCCAGCATGAACAGCGAGGCCGAGGCCAGGCTGGCGGTCGTTGCCATGCGGCGTGAGACCAGACCCAGGGTCGAGAAGATGAATGCCAGCGCCGTGGTGGCGAACACTTCAAAGAAGCCTTCGACCCACAGGTGGACGATCCACCAGCGCCAGTACTCCATGATGGTCAGGTGGGTGCGCTCGCCGTAGAAGAAGCCGGCGCCGTAGAACAGGCCGATCGCGCCGACGGAGGCCGTCAGCAGCGCCAGCAGGTTCTTGTCGCCGCCCGGCGTGCGCAGCGCGGGCACGATGCCGCGCAGCATCAGCACCAGCCAGAAGCAGATGCCGGCGAACTTGCCGATCTGCCAGAGACGGCCCAGGTCGACGTATTCATAGCCTTGATGGCCCAGCCAGAAATTCAGCTCGGGCGGCATGATCTGTGCAATGGCCAGGTAGTTGCCGGTAAACGAGCCGACCACGACCAGCACCAGCGCCCAGAACAGGATGTCGACGCCGGCCTTCTGGAACTTGGGATCGCGTCCGCCGTTGATCAGCGGGGCCAGGAACAGGCCGGCGGCCAGGAAGCCGGTTGCGATCCAGAACAGGGCGCTCTGGATGTGCCAGGTGCGCACCAGCGAATACGGGAACCACTGCGATACGTCGATGCCATAGAACTTCTGCCCTTCAACGGTGTAGTGCGCAGTGAAGCCGCCCAGCAGCACCTGGAAGCCGAACAGCGCGACCACCAGGAACAGGTACTTGCCCAGGGCGCGCTGCGAGGGCGTCAGGGCGAAGGTGGTGAGCGGATCGCGCGCGGGCGCCTGCGGCTCTTCTTCTTCCTGGCCGCGCAAAAAGGCCCAGGCCCAGACGAGGAAGCCGATGCCTGCCAGCAGCACGACGACGCTGATGATGGACCACATGACGTTTTCAGCGCTGGGCTGATTGCCGATCAGCGGTTCGTGCGGCCAGTTGTTGGTATAGGTGACCGGCATGCCTTCGCGTTCGGTCGCCGCGGCCCAGGCCGTCCAGAAGAAGAAGTGCGTGAGCTGCGTGCGGCGCGTGGCGTCGGGCAGCGTGTTTTCCTTCATGGCGAAGCTCTCACGGCTGCCGCGTAGTGCCGGCGCATCGGAGAACAACTGGTCGTAGTACGCCGCCGTCTGCTCGATGGCCTTCGCGCGGCGCGGCGTGATGGTCAGCGTGTCGGTCGCGGCATCGCTGCGGTTGGCGCGGTATTCGGCCTTGAGCGCTTCACGCAGCGCGGCCTGCTGCGGCGCGGGCAGTTGCGCATAGGCTTGGCCGGGTTCGTCGCGCGCGGCCAGGTCCAGCCACGCCATCAACTCACGGTGCAGCCAATCGGCCGTCCAGTCGGGCGCCTGGTAGGCGCCGTGACCCCAGATCGAACCAAGCTGCATGCCGCCCACGGATTGCCAGGCGGTCTGCCCATCCAGGATGTCCTCGCGGCCGAACAGCGCGCGGCCGTCCGACGTGACGACCTGCCCGGGGATGGGCGGCGCCTGCCGGTAGACCTCGCCGCCGTAGAAGCCGAGCAGCGCAAATGTGATCGCGACTACGGCGATCAACGTGAACCATAATTTCCGATACGGACCCATGATGGGAACGCCCTCCTGTGTTGCGGTTGGTTGGGGTGCGTTTCCTCATGCGAAATCCGTGCCAGAAAAAAGTCTTGGCAAATCAGAGCACTGCAAATGGCGTGGTGTTTTTTACTATTGCCGCGGCGGGTAGAAATCACCACCACAGGGTGAATTACACCCGGCATGTGTCAGGCCGGTACCCTACTTGCCGCTGACCTTGCCGTACTCCACGATGGCGCTGTCCCGAAACGCCTGAATCAGCGCCAGCCGCGACGACCCGCGCGGCCAGATCAGCCCGAAACGGCGCGGCTCGCACGGCGCCGGCAGCGGCAACACCGCGAGTCCCAGCCGCTCGATCGCGCCGTTGGTCGCCAACGGCAGCATCGCCACCCCGAGGTCTCGGCTCACCATCACCGCAATGGCTTCAATCGCGTTGAGTTCAAACCGGTCGCGCGGCGTGATGCCGACCCGCCTCAGATAGTCGTCGACGTGACGCCCGCCCCAATCGTTGCGCTGGTAACGGATGAAGGGTTCGCTGGCCAGCAGCGCATGCGGATCGCGCCCGGCCAGCCGCGGCGCCACGGCCAGCACGTAAGGTTCTTCGCGCAGCAGTTGCCAGCCCAGGCTCTTGGCCAGGGGATACGGAGCTTCCAGCGCGATCGCCGCGTCCAGTTCGCCCGCCTCCACTGCCGGGTAGAAGCGCGCCGAGTGGCCAGGCGTGAGCGCCACGTTGACCAGCGGATGGCGTGCCACCAGGCGCTCCAGAATGGCCGGCACCATGGAATTGAGCGCGGTATTGCCCGCGCCCAACCGCAACTCGCCCATCACTTCGCCAGAGCGGGCCAGATATCGGATCTGCTCCAGGCTTGCCAGGACCTCCTGGACGGGCGCCAGCAATTCCGCCGCCTTGGCGGTCAGGTGCACGGTGCGGCCGGC
>DALZRX010000232.1:1603-6710 GCA_032015805.1 Achromobacter sp. | reverse complement strand
GGTCCCCACGCCCGCGGTGGCCTACCTGACCCGCGCCCTGCGCCTGGTCGCCGGCATCGTCATCAGCGCGTCGCACAATCCCTACCAGGACAACGGCATCAAGTTCTTCTCGGCGCAGGGCATGAAACTGCACGATGACATCGAGGCGGACATCGAGGCCGCGCTGGACGAGCCCCTGGGCTGCGTCAGCTCGGAAGGGCTGGGACGCGCGCGCCGCATGGGCGACGCCCAGGGCCGCTACATCGAGTTCTGCAAGAGCACCTTCCCCAACGACCTGGACCTGAACGGCATGACGATCGTGGTCGACGCCGCGCACGGCGCCGCCTACAACATCGCCCCGCACGTCTTCCGTGAACTGGGCGCAGAGGTCCACGCGATCGGCGTGAACCCGGACGGCTTCAACATCAACAAGGGCGTGGGCGCGCTTCACCCCGAGCTGCTGGCCAAGGAAGTCAAGGCGCGCGGCGCCCAGCTCGGCATTGCGCTCGATGGCGACGCCGACCGCCTGCAGATGGTGGACGGTGAGGGCCGCATCTACAACGGCGACGAACTCATGTACGCCATCGTGCGCGAGCGCATGCAGCGCGGGAAGGTCGAAGGCGTGGTCGGCACGCTGATGACCAACTTCGGCTTCGAGCGCGAAATGAAGCGCCTGGGCGTGGGTTTTGACCGCGCCAACGTCGGCGACCGCTACGTGCTGGAGCAGATGCAGTCCCGCGGCTGGCTGTACGGCGGCGAGAGCTCCGGCCACCTGTTGTGCCTGGACTGCCATTCCACCGGCGACGGCATCGTGGCCGCGCTGCAGGTCCTGACCGCGTTGCGTCGCAATTCGGTCACGCTGGGCGACTGGGTCAGCGATCTGCGCATGTACCCGCAGAAGATGATCAACGTCCCGCTGACGCCCGGCCTGGACTGGAAAACGCACGCCGGCCTCACCGCCGCGCGCCAGGCGGTGGAGGCTGAGTTGGAAGGCCGGGGACGGATCCTGATCCGCGCATCGGGCACGGAACCCAAGCTGCGCCTCATGGTTGAGGCCGAAGATGAGGCCCTGGCGACCAATTCTGCAGAGAAGCTTGCGGCAAGCCTGGGGTAAACCCTGAGATTTCGTTTTAATATGTGGGCCACGCGTCGTTAATTGATGCGTGGCCTTTGTTTTTTTGCGGGTCTTAATCTCCAATTCAGACGTCATAGTCACGTAACATATTGGTCAAGTCATTGACATACAGGGCGTCCACACTGGCTGGACTCTCTAGGAGCTTCGCGCAATGCTGGAATTAGCACGCATCAACCCGAGCCGCACAACCGCGGAACCCTGGACGGGCGCCGCCCCGAAGGTCCTGGCGGTAGGCCTGGCGCGCAGCGCCGAGGAAATAGAGCAGATTCAACGCCTGCGCTATGACGTCTTCACGGAAGACATGGGGGTGGTGTTTCCGGACGCGCAAGATGGGATCGAACATGATCGCTTCGACCCATACTGCGAACACCTGATGGTCCGCGAGCTCGACACCGACCGCGTGGTCGGCACCTACCGGATCCTGACGCCTGAAAAAGCCCGCGAGGCGGGCGGGTATTACTCGCAGTCGGAATTCGACCTGTCTGGCTTGGGCGCCATCCGCGACGAAGTCGTCGAGGTCGGCCGCTCCTGCACCCACGCCGACTATCGCGGCGGCGCGGTCATCATGCTGCTGTGGTCCGGTCTGGCTGAATATCTGCGCCGAGGCGGTTACGAATACGTGTTGGGTTGCGCCAGCGTCAGCCTGCGCGATGACGGTGTTACCGCTGCCGAAGTCTGGCGCACGGTCGCCAAGCAGATGCCGCAGGGTAACGAACCACGTGTCACGCCGCTGCACCGCTATCCGGTCGAAAAGCTCAACAGCACGCTGCCCGCGCGCGTGCCGCCGCTGATCAAGGGTTATCTGAAGCTGGGCGCCAAGGTCTGTGGCGAACCGGCATGGGATCCGGACTTCAACGCCGCCGACTTTCCAGTCCTGCTGAAGATGGAGCGCATGGACGAGCGCTACCGTCGCCATTTCGGGCTGGATCTGCCCGCCGTCGTCAGCACCCAGCGCTAGACGCCTTCCATCATGCGCCGCCTGTTCCGCCGAATGACCATCAGACTGATCCGGCGGGCCACCAGGCCGCTGCGCATGGAGCTCAGGCGGCTTGATCGGGAAACCGACCTGTCGCCATTTTGATGCCTCGGGGCGGCCATGCCGCCCCGTGCGCCTGGTTCAGAACTCCAGCAGTTCGAACGAAAACCCGACCTTGTTCCACTCCGCTTCTTCCGAGCGCAGCGTGAAGTCGCTCAGGGGGTGTTCGGCCAGCCATTCGCGGTTGACGCGCACCACGATGGAATTCTCGCGGACCGAGGCGGTCAGCGGCAGGGGTTCGATTTCACCGCGGCGGCGGAACAGCAGTACCGCCAAGCGCAGCGCCAGGATGGCTTTCCATTGCGGGCGCGTGCGCACCAGCGGTTCCACCTTGGCCAGCTTGCCCTGATGTCCCAGCGCCAGCAGGGCCAGCAACTGCTGGTCCGCGCGCGAAAAGCCCGGCATGTCGGCGTTTTCGAGGACGTAGGCCGTGTGCTTGTGATAAGCATTGTGCGCGATCGACAGACCGACTTCGTGCAGGTCGGCCGCCCAGCCCAGCGCGGGTCGAAGCTCGGCGCGTTCCTGGCCTTCTGGGAACAGGGCGTCGAACAGGCTGAGCGCGGCGTGCCGCACGCGGCGCGCCTGGTTCACATCCACGTGATAGCGTTTCACGAACTGGCGCACGGATTCGTCGCGCTTGTCGTGCTCGTCGTCGCGGCCCAGCAGGTCGTACAGGACGCCCAGCCGTAGCGCGCCGTCGCCCGTGTGCATGACGTCGATGCCCAGTTCGTCAAAGAGCGCGCTCATGATGGCCAGGCCGCCGGGCAGCACGTCGGCGCGCTCGATCTTGATCCCGGGCAGCTCGGACGGAATGACGCGGCCCGAGCGCACGATACGGTCCTTCAGCTTGGTCAAGCCGGCGCGCGTGATGCCGCGGTCGGAATAGCCGCCTTCGGTCAGGATGGCGAACAGCGCCTTGGCGGTGCCCGACGAGCCATAGGCCTCTTTCCAGCCCGTCTTGCGGTACTGCTTGGCGATGACTTCGATTTCGCGGCGGGCGGCCAATTCGGCCTGTTTCATCTGATGGGCGTCCACCACGCCGTCCGAGAAGAACTGGCGGCTGTAGCTGACGCAGCCCATGTAAAGCGAGGACATCAGGCCGGGTTCGTGGCCCTTGCCGATGATGACTTCGGTGGAGCCGCCACCGATGTCAATGACCAGACGCTTGTTGGGCGAGGGGGGCAGGGTGTGAACCACGCCCGAGAAGATCAGGCGGGCCTCTTCGCGGCCGGCGATGACTTCGATGGGGAAGCCAAGCGCGGCCTCGGCCCGGGGCAGGAAGTCGCGCGTGTTGCGCGCGACCCGGAAGGTGTTGGTCGCAACCGCACGGACGCGGTTGGGATGGAAACTGCGAAGCCGTTCGCCGAAGCGCTCGAGGACGGCGACGGCGCGGTCGATGGCGTCATCGCCAAGCCGCTTTTCAGCGTCAAGGCCGGCGGCGAGCCGGACGGTTTCCTTGAGGCGGTCGATCTGGTAGATCTGGGGCGTACCGTCCTGTTGAACGATGCGTCCGATGGAGAGGCGAAAGCTGTTGGACCCAAGGTCCACCGCGGCCAGAAGTTGATCCATGCGGCTCGTAATATTGGCTGTGAGGTGGATCGATTATAGAGACCCCATGTGACAACGCTCCCAATTCCGGGTTTTTGCTTACGGAACAGTAGCTTGGAAGCACCAAGCGGATGCGCCATATGTCCCGTATTTGACGTACCCTAGCAAATGGGCGCTGTCATAGAACCGTCACTTTTTTGAAGTAAAACTTCACGCTCTCTTTTCGTATGGAATCCGGTATGCCCACACGTCCGCCAGGCGAGCCTCTGCTCATGAATCGCGAATTGTCGCTGCTCAAGTTCAACGAACGCGTGTTGGCGATGGCGGAGAGCCCCAAGACGCCGCTGTTGGAAAGGCTGCGCTATGTGTGCATCGTCAGTTCCAACCTGGACGAATTCTTCGAGATCCGGATCTCCAGCCTGAAAGAGCAGCAGCGCCAGTCGCCCAACTTGGTCGGCCCGGACGGCATGACGCCGGACGAGGCATTCGAATGCGTCCAGCAGGCCGTGCACGCACTGGTGTACCGCCAATACAACCTGCTCAATGACGAGATCCTGCCGGCCATGCACGCCGAGGGCATCACGCTGCATCACGCATCCGAATGGAACCCGCAGCAGCAGGAATGGGCGCGCGACGTGTTTCATCGCGACGTGATGCCGCTTCTGACCCCCATCGGGCTGGATCCGGCGCATCCGTTTCCGCGCGTCTACAACAAGAGCCTGAATTTCATCGTGTCGCTGGCGGGGGCCGACGCCTTCGGCCGCCAGGCCTCCATCGCCATCGTCCAGGCGCCCCGGGCGCTGCCTCGCCTGATCAAGATGCCGCAGGAGCTGTCCGGTCAGCCCGAGGGTTACATCCTTCTCACCTCGCTGCTGCGCGCCTTCGTGGGCGAGCTGTTCCCGGGCCTGGAGATGCTGGGCTGCTACCAATGGCGCGTCACCCGCAACAGCGACCTCTTCGTGGACGAGGAAGAAGTCACCAACCTGCGCCATGCGCTGCAGGGCGAACTGTCGCAGCGCAACTTTGGCGCGGCCGTCCGACTGGAGATCGACAAGCTGACGCCGGTCGAACTCGAAACCTTTCTCCAGCGCGAGTTTTCGCTCAAGGCGGACGACACCTATCGCGTGCCCGGCCCGGTGAACCTGTCGCGCCTGATGCAGTTGTGCAATTCGGCGGCACGCCCGGACCTGCTGTTTCCCGACTACCGCGCGCCGGTGCCCGCGCCCTTCGACAAGGTCGGCGACAAGCCGGCTGAACTCTTCGAAGCCGTGGCCGAGTGCGACCGCCTGCTGCACCATCCCTATCAGTCGTTCCAGCCTGTCATCGACTTCCTGACCGCCGCTGCGCTGGACCCCGACGTGATGGCCATCAAGCAGACCATCTACCGCACCGGCGAGGATTCCGAGCTG
>DALZRX010000232.1:0-1593 GCA_032015805.1 Achromobacter sp. | reverse complement strand
CAAGGAAGTGACGGTGGTGGTGGAGCTGATGGCGCGCTTTGACGAGCAGACCAATATCAACTGGGCTTCAAAGCTGGAAGAGGTGGGGGCGCACGTCGTCTATGGCGTCGTGGCGCACAAGACGCACGCCAAGATGGCGGTGGTGCTGCGCCGGGAAAAGGGCCGCCTGCGCCGCTACGCCCACCTGGGCACCGGCAACTACCACCCGCGCACGGCGCGCCTGTACACCGATTTCGGGCTGCTGACTGCCGATCCCAAGCTGTGCGAAGACATGGACAAGGTGTTCGCCCAGTTGACGGGCCTGGGGGCGCGCCGCACGCTCAAGTCGCTGATGCAGTCGCCGTTCACGCTGCACGAAGGCATGGTGTCGCTGATCCGGGCCGAGGCGCGCGCCGCCAAGGCGGGCAAGCGTTCGCGCATCATGGCCAAGATGAATTCCCTGCTGGAAGAGCAGATCATCGCCGAGCTGTACAAGGCCAGCCAGGCAGGCGTGAAGATCGACCTGATCGTGCGCGGCGTGTGCGCCTTGCGTGCAGGCGTGCCGGGGTTGTCGGAAAACATCCGCGTGCGGTCCATCGTTGGCCGCTTCCTGGAGCATTCCCGCGTCTTCTATTTCTATGCGGAGGGCGAGGAAACGGTATACCTGTCGTCCGCCGACTGGATGGACCGCAATTTCTTCCGGCGCGTGGAAATTGCCTTCCCGATCTACGACAAGACGCTCAAGAAGCGCGTCATCGACGAAGCGTTTACCTACGCGCTGCGCGACAACCAGCTCGCCTGGCAGCAGCAGCCCAGCGGAGACTATGCCCGCGTCAAGAGCCGCCGCGAGCCCTACAACCTGCATCAGTTCCTGATGCAGAAGCTGGGCGTCTGACCCCGCCGCACACGAAATAGGGGTTTGTCCCCTTAAATCCTGTACTCACGGCCGCCCGGCATCTGTCAGGCGGCCGTGGTTTTTTACGCCGCGAAACCAGCCTGCATGAACAGTTTGTGACTGTCATGGTCTTGTCACTTTCACTCCCTAAGATGCGAAGGTCGCTGAAAGACAGGCAGTCAAAAAAGCCTGCCAAGACTCCTTTAACGAGCACAGAAGGAACCCAGATGTTCAAACGTGTCTTCAAGCAAGTTTCCGTGGGCGTCGCGCTGAGCGCCGCCGTTTTTGCCGTCCAGGCCGCCAATGTCACCGGCGCCGGCGCATCGTTCCCGTACCCGATCTACGCCAAGTGGGCGTCCGACTACAAGGCTGCGACCAACAACGCGGTCAACTACCAGTCCATCGGTTCGGGCGGCGGCCAGCAGCAGATCATTGCGAAGACGGTCGACTTCGGCGCCTCGGATGATCCGATGAAGGCTGCAGACCTGGAAAAGCACGGCCTGCTGCAATTCCCCGCCGTGATCGGTGGCACCGTGGCTGTCGTGAACGTCGACGGCGTCGAGCCGGGCAAGCTGAAGCTGTCGGGCAAGGTCCTGGCCGACATCTTCCTGGGCAAGATCAAGAAGTGGGATGACGCCGCCCTCAAGGCGCTGAACCCTGACGTCAAGCTGCCGTCGGCCGACATCATCGTCGTGCACCGTTCGGACGGCTCGGGCACC
>DALZRX010000231.1:0-6717 GCA_032015805.1 Achromobacter sp. | reverse complement strand
GCGCGATGACCCAGATGCCGTTGGGCGCGCCGTTGTAATAGCCCGGCCAGCGCACGCGTGCCGTGAAGCCCTGGATCGACCCATCGACCACCAGCTTCACCATGCCCAGATGCAGCTTGGCGTGGTTCAGACGCCGGGCCGCCGACAGCTTCTCCAGGCAGCCCGTCGGATTGCCCGCGTACGTCAGCGCCGACGCCGCGGGCACGATGCGCACCGGATAGTCGGGCTCGCCCGTCACGCGCGCCAGCGTCGCCAGTCCTTCGTCGTTCAGTTCGTTGACCAGGTCCGTGGCGGTGGTCACGCCCGCCCACTGCGCCACCTTGCCGAACATCCGCAGCCCTTCCTCGGTCAGGCCGACCGTGCGAAACGGGCTGCCGATCAGCCGCATGACGGGGAACATGGCCGCGAACTCGCAGAGTTCGCCGCTGGGTCGTCCATCCGGCAGCCGCGTCACGCCTTCGATATCCGTGTCGCGGTCGATGCCCGCGCGCGCGAGCATGGGCGTATTGACGTTCATGAGGTGCATGCTGGCGTGCATGACCACCACGGCCCGTTCGGCGGACACGGCGTCCAGGTCGTGGATGGTCATGCGGTCGCCGCCAAAGAAGATGGGATCGAAGCCCCAGCCGATCAGCGTCTCGCCCTGCGCGAGCGACCGCTCGGCGTCGCGCAGCCGGGCCGCGACCTCCGCAAAGCTTTTCAGGCCGGACCACAACTTGCCGTCCGGTCCGCGCCGGTCGTAGTAGCCCACGTAGACAAACTTCCACATGCCGCCCTCGGGCAGATGGCAATGGCCCTCCACGAGGCCCGGCATGAGCACGCAGTCCGCAAAACGGTCGTCGACCTGCGCCGGCCCCCAGCCGGCCAGGTCCTCCCGGCTGCCCACGCCCAGGATGCGGCCATCGCGCACGGCGACGTGCGTCGCGCGCGGTTGCGCGGGGTTCATGGTGAGGATGGATCTCGCGACGTAGAGGGTCGTGTGGCCGGAAGGCTGGGTCATCGGGTTTCCTTGTCAGTCGGGGAAATTCGGTGCGCGCGCATCAGCCTTGCAGCGGCGACACCGCCACGCCATCGCGCGTCTCGACAAAATGGCACGCCACCAGATGCGCCGGGGCGACTTCGCGCAATGGGGGTTCGCGGGTGGAACACAGTGCCTGTGCGGCCGGACAGCGCCCCGCGAAGCGGCAGCCCGGCGGGGGATTGACCGGACTTGGCGGATCGCCGGACAGCCTGACCCGGCGCGCGGCGGTCTCACGGCCACCCTTCACGGTGGGCACGGCGGACATCAGCGCCACGCTGTACGGATGCAGCGGCCGCGAGAAGAACGCCCGGCGCGAGGCCCGTTCAATGATCTTGCCCAGGTACATGACGGCGATGTCGTCGCACACATGCTCCACCACCGCCATGTCGTGCGAGATGAACAGGAACGACTGGCCGTGCTCGCGCTGGATCCGGCGCAACAGGTTCAGGATCTGGGCCCGGATCGCGATGTCCAGGGCCGACACGGGCTCGTCGCAGACGATCAGGTCCGGCGCGCTGGCCAGCGCCCGGGCGATGTTCAGGCGCTGCCGCTGCCCGCCGGAGAATTGATGCGGAAAGAGTTGGCGCTGCTCGGGACGCAGCCCGACCAGTTCGAACATCAGCGCCACGCGCGCCTCCCGGCCGCCGGGCGGATCGATGCCCATCAGGTCCAGCGGCGTGCGCACGATTTCCTCGGCGCGCTGGCGCGGATTAAGCGACGAGTAGGGATCCTGGAAAACCAGTTGCAGGCGCCGGCGCATCCGCCGCAGCGCCGAACCGCGCATCGCGGTCAGGTCGCTGCCGTCGAAATGGATGGTCCCGCCCGTGGGGTCCGCCAGACGCAGCACCGACAGCGCGGTGGTCGTCTTGCCCGACCCGGATTCGCCCACGATGGCCAGCGTGCGGCCGCGTTCGAGGTCGAACGATACGCCGTCCACCGCCCGCACCACCACCGGCTTGCCGTCACGGCTGCGGCCGCCAACCGGAAAATGCACCGACAGGTCGCGCACCGACAGCAGGGATGACGAATGCGCCTGGCTCATCGTGGGGCCTCCGGGTAAAGCCAACAGGACACGCCTTGGCCGCCGTCCAGCACGGTCATGGGCGGAAACTCGCGGCTGCAGCGCGCCATGGCGTGCTGGCAGCGGTCGACGAACGGACAGCCCAGGCCGCGCTCCCACACCGACGGCACCACGCCCGGAATCTCGGGCAGGTCGGGCCGGTCGTCATCGGGTTCGCGATCCAGTTCCGGCAGGCAGGCGATCAGACCCTGCGTATACGGGTGGCGCGGCTGCGCCAGGATCTGGCCGACGCTGCCCTGCTCCACCACACGCCCGCCATACATGACCACCACGCGGTCCGCCATCTCGGACACCGCGCCCATGTCGTGCGTGATCAGCAGCACGGCCGTGCCGCGTCGCGCCTGCTGCTCTCGCAACAGGTCGAAGATCTGCGCCTGCACCGTGACGTCCAGCGCCGTGGTGGGCTCGTCGGCGATGAGCACGTCCGGGTCGCAAGCCAGCGCAATGGCGATCATGACCCGCTGCCGCATGCCGCCGGAAAGCTGGTGCGGATAGTCGTCCACGCGGCGCTCGGGCAGCGGGATGCCCACGGACTTGAGCATCTCGATGGCGCGCTCGCGCGCCTGGCGCTTGGAAAGACCCTGATGCTGCCGCAGGGGCTCGCCGATCTGGTCGCCCACCGTGTACACCGGGTTGAGCGCCGTCATGGGTTCCTGGAAGATCATCGAGATGTTATTGCCGCGCACCCGCCGCATCGCCTCGTCGTCGTGCATGGCGAGGTCCGCGCCCCGCAGGCGCACGTGGCCCGCACCGATGCGCGCCAACGGCGGGATCAGCCGCATGATGGCCAGCGCCGTCATGCTTTTGCCGCAGCCGGACTCGCCAACCAGGCACAGCGTTTCGCCGGGACGCAGGTCGAAGCTCACGTCGCTCAGCACTTCGGCCGCGCGGCCGCGCGTGCGGAACTCCAGGCTGAGGCCGTCCACTTCCAGCACGGGGGGCAGGTCGGCGGCGTTCATGCCCGGCCTCGCGACGTCGGATTGAGGGCGTCGTTCAAGCCATCGCCGATCAGGCTGACGGCCAGCACGGTCAGGAAGATGGCCGCCCCGGGCAGGGTCACCGCCCACCACGCGGTCAGGATATAGGGGCGGTTGCTGCCGATCATCAGCCCCCAGCTCATCACATTGGGATCACCCAGTCCCAGGAACGACAGCCCCGCCTCGAACAGGATTGCCGTGCCGATGGCCAGCGTGGCCGACACGATCAGCGGCGCCAGTGCGTTGGGCAGGATGACGCGCCAGATGATGCGCGCGTCCCCGGCGCCGATCACGCGCTCGGCCAGCACGTACTCGCGCCGCTTGAGCCGCAGGAATTCGCCGCGCGCGAGACGTGCCGTGCCCGTCCAGCTCACCACGCCGATGGCAACCGCGATGGTGGCCAACGATGGGCTGAACAGCGTGACCAGCACCATCGCAAAGAGCAAGGTGGGCAGCACCTGGAAGAACTCCGTGATGCGCATCAGGGTCTCGTCGACCCAGCCGCCGTAGTAGCCGGCCAGCGCGCCGATGGTGATGCCGATGGCCATGGACAGCACAGCCGCCACCACGCCCACCAGCAGCGTCGCGCGGCCGCCGTAGACCATGCCGGTCAGCACGTCGCGGCCCAGGTAGTCCGATCCCAGCAACAGCTCCCCGCCCGGTGGCTCCATGGGCGCGGCGGCAATCTCGAACGGGTCGGCCTGCATCACCATCGGTCCGAAGATCGTCACCGCCAGGATGGCGGCCAGCAGCAGCACGCCGGCCAGCGCGCTGGGGTTGCGCGCGAACACGCGCAGCGCCTCGTAGGATGGCCGGGGCGGCGGCTTGGGCCGGGCGTCGGCGCCAGTGGCGCCAGGCAGCGCGATGGGTGCGGGTCTCATGATGTCTTGATCCGGGGATCGATCAGGCGATAGGCCAGATCGGTGAGCTGGTTCATCACCACGACCAGCAACGAGGCAAAGAGCAGAATGCCGAGCAGGGTCGGGTAATCGCGGCGCAGCACGGAATCGAAAGCCAGGCGCCCCAGGCCCGGCCAGTTGAAGACCGTCTCGACCAGGATCGCTCCGGCCAGCACGTTGCCGAACTGCAGCCCCAGCATGGTGACCACGGGCAGCACGCCATTGCGAAGCGCGTGCTTGTACAGCACGGTGTTCTCGGGCAGCCCCTTGGCGCGCGCGGTGCGGATGTAATCGGCCGACAACGCGTCCATGACGCTCGCGCGCGCCAGCCGGCTGTATTGCGCCAGATAGACGAAGGCCAGCGTGAACGCCGGCAGCACCAGGTGGTGCAGCACGTCCAGCACGCCCGCCCAGCCGTCCTGCGGCCCGCCCGCCGAGCGCATGTCCGACACCGGGAAGATCGGCAGCACCGAAGCGAACAGGATGATGAGGATGATGCCTGTCCAGAATACCGGCGCCGAGTACCCCACGACGGACAGCAGCGTGATGCCTTGCGACAGCATGCCGTTGGGCTTGCGGGCGGCCAGCGTCCCCAGCAGCGTGCCGGTCAGGAACGCCACGGTCACCGACGTCACCACCAGCAGCAGCGTGGCGGGCACGCGGTCCCAGATCAGTTGGGAGACCGGCACGTTGAAGAAGTAGGAGTAGCCCAGATCGCCGCGCGCGACCTGCGCCAGATAGATGCCAAGCTGCGTCAGGAACGGTTTGTCCAGCCCGTACTGCACGCGAAGCTGGGCGCGCAGGTCTTCGCTGATGCCGCCCATGGACCCCGCGATGGTTTCCACGGGGTCGCCCGGCGAAATATGGATGAGAAGAAAGTTCAGCGTCACCACGGCCAGCAACAGGATCACGGCATAGGCCAGGCGGCGCGAGAGATATCGCAGCATGTCGCCTCCCGTTACTGCACGGAGGTTTCATCCAGCGGTGACAACAGGCCCCATATGCCGGTCGGCAGACCCTGCACCTTCTTGGACGACAGCGTGTGATACGGAATGACGGTCAGGAAGTCGATGGGCACGTCCTCGGTGACCAGCCGCTGGAAGTCCGCATACAGCGCGCGGCGCTTGTCCGCGTCCGTCTCGGTGCCCGCCTGCTCCAGCAGCGCGTCGACCTTCGGATTCTTGTAGGACTGCGTATTGGTCCAGATGATGTCGCGGATGTTGGAAGACATGTAGGTGCGATGCACGCCGATGACCGGATCGCCCCAGTTGAAGACGATGTCGGTCGTCATGTCGAAGTCCTTGCCGGCGATCCGCTTGGCCCAGGTCGGAAAATCCGGCGACGCGCGCACTTGCACATTGATGCCCACCTTCTTCAACTGGCTGCGCAGGTATTCCGCGACGTTCTTGCCCTGCACGTCGCTGCCCGGCATGTAATCGACCGTCAGCGTCAGGCGCTCGCCCTTGCCGTCTTTCTTGAAGCCCGCCTCGTCCAGCAATTGCTCGGCCCGCTTCAGGTCCAGCGGGTACTTCTTCACGTCTTCGCTGGCGAAGGGGCTGGTGCCCACGATGGGGCCATGGGCCGGCGCGGCAAAGCCCGCGTTCAGCGCCTTGGTGATGAAGCTCTTGTCCGTCGCATACGCGATGGCTTGACGCACCCGCACGTCGTCCAGCGGCTTGCGCGCCGTGTTGAACGCCAGCCAGCTCAACGCGCCGATGCCTTCGTAGCCCTTGTTGGTCATGACGATGGCCGGATTGTCCTTGGCGCGCCGCAGGATGGTCGGCTCGGTCATGAACGGCAGCGCCCCGATGTCGCCGCGCTCGAGCCCGATCAGCAGATTGGTCGCATCCGGATTGATCTTCACCACCACCCGGTCCAGGAGCGGCTTGCCCTTCAGGAAGAACTTGTCGAAGCGTTCCAGGACGATCTCCTGGCCCGGCTTGAATTCCTTGTAGATGAACGGGCCGGAGCCGACCACGTTCGCGGAGTTGCGGGGATGCGTCTTCAGGTCCTGGCCGTCGCCGTAGATGTGCTTGGGCAGCACGGGCATCAGCGCCGGCGACAGCGCCAGCAGGATGGCCGGGTGAGGCTTGCTCATGCGCAGCACGGCGGTGCGCGCGTCCGGCGTGTCCACGCTTTCGACCGGCGCGAACATCGTCTGGAACGGATGGTTCTGCTTGACCGCCATGATGGAGAACGCCACGTCCTCGGACGTCACCGGCTTGCCGTCGTGGAAGATTGCGTCGCCGCGCAGGTGCAACGTCAGCGACTTGCCGTCCGGCGCCAGTTCCCATGATTCGGCCAGGTACGGCTGGGGATTCCAGTCGGCGTCGTAGCGCAGCGGGCTGGCAAAGAGCTGCGCACTTGGTAGCGCCGTGGCGGTGCCCGATTGCACCGCGCCGTTCAGGTGTCGCGGCACCTGCGTGGATCCGATGACCAGCGTGCCGCCAGCCTTGGGCGCATCCGCCGCGGCAGCGCCCCCCGCCATTGCGAACACCGAGAGAATCGTGGCCAGGCCTAGTCTTGCGCTGCGCATGTGCTACCCCTTTGATGTTGTCGCGTGAACCATTCATGGATGGCTTGCGGACTAGCGTAGTCATCCCTGGGATGCACGCTTAGTACCAAACCGCCAGACTTGGTGGTGCCAGGCTTGCCGGCGGTCAGCCGCCGAGCGCGTGCGCGTACAGCGCCGCGACGGCGCAACTGTTGACACGCGCTTCCATGGAGTCGGAGCGGCTC
>DALZRX010000230.1:0-6725 GCA_032015805.1 Achromobacter sp. | reverse complement strand
ATTCCAGGCGGGCCGCGTAGCTCTTGGCGTTGAAGTCGCCGTTCTGGTCGAAGTCGGTCACGGGGAAGGAAAGCAAACCTTCCGAAACAATGGCCTTGAGTTCTTGCGGAGTCGTCATGTTGCGCTCATCCCTAAATGGCCGTCGCAGGCGGGAGGTGGTGCTTGCGAACGGGATGCGGTGGAAAAGGTGAGTCATCGTACAACATCAAATTGCCGGTTTCAAGGCATGTCCCCAGGGGACGCAGCATTTACAAGGGGAAACCCGAAATTCCTTTCTAGTGCCTTTCAGCGATATTCTCTTGGTTGTACGATAACGTACGGTGCCCGCAGCGGGGCATCCTTCAGGCAAAAGGATTCAACATGCAGGTTGCAGTCGAGCAGTCGCCCGTTCTCATCAAGATTCACCCCGACGACAACGTCGCCATCGTGGCAAACGATGGCGGATTGCCGGCCGGAACCGTCTTGCCCGACGGGCTTGAACTGGTGGACGCCGTGCCGCAAGGGCACAAGGTTGCCCTGACCGACCTGGCCGAGGGCGATGCGGTCAGGCGCTACAACGTGGTGGTCGGCTACGCCGCCAAGGCCTTGCCGCGTGGAAGCTGGATCAACGAGCGTGTCACCACGATGCCGACCGCCCGGACGCTCGAGGACCTGCCGGTCTCCACGCGCGTCGCGCCACTGCCGCCACTTGAGGGATACACGTTCCAGGGCTTCCGCAACGCGGACGGCACGGTCGGCACGCGCAACATCCTTGCGATCAGCACCACGGTGCAGTGCGTGCAGGGCGTGGTCGAACACGCGGTCGCGCGCATCCGCCGCGAACTGCTGCCGCTGTACCCAAACGTGGATGATGTGGTGGGCATCGAGCACACCTACGGCTGCGGCGTCGCCATCGACGCGCCCGGCGCCGCGATTCCCATCCGCACGCTGCACAACATCGCCCGCAACCCGAACTTCGGCGGCACGTCCATGGTGGTCAGCCTGGGCTGCGAAAAGCTGCAGCCGGAACGCCTGCTGGCACCCAATGCCATTCCGATCCGCGCCGGCGAGGGCATGGGTGGCGACGGCGTGGACACCATCGTCCTGCAGGACGAAGAGAACATCGGCTTCGACTCGATGATCCAGCTCATCATGCGCACGGCCGAGCGCCATCTGCAAAAGCTCAACGCCCGCCAGCGCGAGACGTGCCCGGTGTCCGACCTGACCGTCGGCGTCCAGTGCGGCGGCAGCGATGCGTTTTCCGGCGTGACCGCCAACCCCGCCGTGGGGTTTGCCACCGATTTGCTGGTGCGCGCCGGCGGCACGGTGATGTTCTCCGAGAACACCGAGGTGCGCGACGGCATCGACCAGTTGACCGCACGCGCCGAAACGCCCGAAGTCGCTGACGCGCTGATCCGTGAGATGGCCTGGTACGACGCCTATCTGCAGCGCGGCATGGCCGATCGCAGCGCCAACACCAGCCCCGGCAACAAGAAGGGCGGCCTGTCGAACATCGTCGAAAAGGCCATGGGGTCAATCGTCAAGTCGGGTTCCTCGCCGATCCACGGCGTGCTGTCGCCCGGCGACCGCCTGACCCGCAAAGGCCTGATCTTTGCGGCCACGCCCGCCAGCGACTTCATCTGCGGCACGCTGCAGCTCGCGGCCGGCATGAACCTGCATATCTTCACGACCGGCCGCGGCACGCCCTACGGGCTGGCCCAGGTGCCGGTCATCAAGGTCGCCACGCGCTCGGCGTTGGCCCGGCGCTGGCACGACCTGATGGACGTCGACGCCGGCACCATCGCCACGGGCCAGGCCTCGATCGAGGAAGTGGGCTGGCAGCTCTTCCAGATGATGCTGGACGTGGCCAGCGGCAAGAAGCAGACCTGTGCGGAGAAGCTCAAGCTGCACAACGCGCTGGCGCTGTTCAACCCAGGCCCCGTGACCTGATCGGGGTCCGTTCCGCCCGAAGCGCCATCGCAGAATAGAACCACCGAGAGGAGACAGCCGATGGAATTTGACCCGCAAGTCCAGGCCGGCCGGCGCCGGCTGCTGGGCGCCGCGCTTGCACTGGCACCCGCCAGCCTCGTGCACGCGCAGTCTTTCAGCTTCACCCCGCAGCAACGCTACCCGGATCCCTCGGTCCGGATCCTGGACCCGGAGTTCGCCAAGTTCCGCATCTACAGCAGCAGCGTGGAACAGCTTGCGACCGGTTTTCGCTGGCTGGAAGGTCCGGTGTGGTTTGGCGATGGGCGCTATCTGCTGGCGTCGGACATTCCCAATAACCGCATCATCCGCTGGGACGAAACCACGGGCGAAACCAGCGTGTTCCGCCATCCGTCAAACTTCAGCAACGGGCTCGCGCGTGACCGTCAGGGCCGCCTGCTGGCCTGCGAGCATCTGACGCGCCGGGTCACGCGCACCGAATACGACGGCAGCATCACGGTGCTGGCCGACCGCTTTGACGGCAAGCCGTTCAATTCGCCCAACGACATCGTGTGCCAGCGCAACGGCGCCATCTGGTTCACCGATCCGCCCTTCGGCATCGGCGGCCATTGGGAAGGCGACAAAGCCACCCCGGAACTGCCGCATTCCGTCTATCGCATCGACCCCGGCAATGGCCGCGTGACGCTCGCGATCGGGGATCTGGCCGGCCCCAACGGCCTGTGCTTCTCGCCCGACGAGAAGGTGCTCTACATCGTCGAATCGCGCCACCAGCCCAACCGCGTGGTCTGGGCATTCGAGGTGGGCGCGGACGGCACGCTGTCCAACAAGCGCCTGCACATCGATGCGCAGGGCCCGGGCGCCATTGACGGCATCAAGTGCGACGAGGCCGGCAACCTGTGGTGCGGCTGGGGCAGCAACGGCTCGCCCGACGCCAAATCCGAGGACCTGGACGGTGTGATGGTCTTCAATCCCGCCGGCAAGCCCATTGGCCACATACGGCTGCCGGAACGCTGCGCCAATCTGTGCTTCGGCGGCGCCAAGCGCAACCGTCTTTTCATGGCGAGCAGCCATTCGCTCTATGCCCTGTACGTGGAGACCCGCGGCGCGGCATAGGCACATCCCTACCGCGGCCTCACCAGGCCGCGGGACACTTCAACACACATACCAAACAGTGTGGAGACAGCATGAACCCGAGCAAGAGACAGTTCCTGGGCAGCGCCGCGGCGCTTTGCCTGACGCCCCTGGTGCCGGCCTGGGCCCAATCGGCGCAATGGCCGACGCGGCCCGTGCGCATCGTCGTGCCTTACCCGCCCGGCGGCTCGTCCGACATCATCGCGCGCATCCTGGCGCCCCGGCTGGCCGAAGTGCTCAAGCAGACCGTGGTCGTCGAGAACAAGCCCGGCGCCAACGGCAACCTGGGCGCGGGGCTGGTGGTGCAGTCCGCGCAGGAGGGCCACACGGTCCTCTTGTGCGACGTGGGTGCGCTGGCGATCAGCCCGTCCGTCTACACCAAGCTGACCTTCGATCCGTCCAAGGACCTGCGCGCCGTCGGCATGCTGGCGTACTCGCCGCACGTGCTTGCCGTGCACCCCGACGTGCCGGCCAAGACGGTGCAGGACCTGGTTGAACTGTCCAAGAAAGAGCGCATCAACTTCGCGGTCACCGCGATCGGCAGCGCGCCGCACCTGGCGGCCGTCGCGGTCCAGCAGGCAACCGGCGCCCAGTGGGAATACGTGCCTTACAAGGGCGGCTCGCAGGCGGTCACGGACACCATCGGCGGCCAGACGCAGATCATCATGAACGGCCTGTTGGCGACGCTGCCGCACATCAAGTCGGGCAAGCTGCGCGCAATCGCCATTTCGAAGAGCGAGCGCATGAAGCTGGTGCCGGACATTCCCACCATCTCCGAGCAGGGCGTGAAGGGCTTCGAGTCGGGCACGTGGCAGGGCGTGATGGCGCCCTCCAACATGACGGACCCGGTGGCGGCGCACTTGCAGACGTTGATGGCACAGATCGTTACGCAGCCCGACGTCACGGCGCAGTTGAACGAGCAGGGCGCCGAGATCGTCACCAAGAGCCCCGCCGAACTCGCGCAGTTCTTCAGCAGCGAGCGCGCGCGCTGGGCCAAGGTCGTGGCCAGCACCGACATCCGCCTGGACTGATCAGGCCGGATGGCGCGTCCCCCGCCTTGCGAGGGGCGGGGGATGGGCGCACACTGGAATTGCGTCCAGGCTACGGCCTGGACCCATTTCCGTGGAGCCTATCGATGAAATCCTGGTGCGCCGCTGCGGCATTGGCGGCATTGTCATGCGTGGCAAGCGTGCCCGCGCTCGCGCGCGACCCGCTCCCCAGGGTGCCTTCGCCGCCCGCATCGGCCCGCACTGTGCCGGACACCTGCCTGGGTACAGACTGCCCGCGCATCGTGGACCCCGGCAAGATCAACCGCGATTGCCTGGGCACGTCGTGCCCCGGGTCCCGCTATCCGCCGCCGGCGGCAACGCCCGCGCGGCCTCAAACCAAGCCGGGGCTGAAGACGCCCTCCAGGACATGGTTGCCGCCGATGCCGCCGCGGCCGGGTCAGCCGCCCTTGGGGCCGCTGACACCCGCGCCCGCGTTGCCCCGGTAGGCGCCTGGGCGCAGTTCACTCCAGACGCATCCGCAGCGTGTCACGGTACGGCTCGGACAGCGCCATGCCGGCCAGCACCTCGTGCAGCGTCGCCTGGACGATCTTGACGGCCTGGGTCAGGGGACGGCTTGACGCCGTTGCCACCATCAGCCGGGTGGACAGGCCCGGATCAACAATCCTGCGGGCGATCAGCTTTCCCGAAGACACTTCATCGATCACGGCGGGCAGGGCCAGCACGGTGTGGGCCAGGCCTTCGACGACGATATCCTTCATCAGCTCCAGCGCGTCCATTTCAAAAGCCACGTGCAGCGACACGTCGGCCTGTGTGGCGGCATGTTCGAGCGTGCGCCGCAGGCCATGATTGCGAGTCGGCAACGCCAGCGGCAGGTCGCGCAATTGTCTGAAGCCGATCTCCGGCATGGCGCGCGCCGCGGGCGACAGGCTTTGCGGCGGGGACACCAGCGCCAGGTCCAGCTCGGCCAGCGGCGACACCGCGATATGCTGCGAGCGCCGGGCATCGTGCAGCACGGCAATGTCCACGCGAGCATTGGTCAGCCATTCATGCACGTAGCCGCTATAGCCGGTGATGATGTTGAGCTGGATGCGAGGATGCCGGCGCCAGACTTCGGCGACCAGCCGCATGCCCACCATGTGGCAGAGCGTGGGAGTAAGCCCCAGCATGACCTGGCCCGACGGCGATTTCTGGTCGTTGTGGAACTCGGTCACCACGTGATCCATCTCGCGCATGAGCGGGCGCAGCCGATCCAGCAGCTTTTCGCCATCGGGCGTGAGCGAGACGCCGCGCCCGTTGCGGTAGAGCAGGGCACAGCCGCATTCGTCTTCCAGCTTGCGCACCTGCCTGCCGAGCGCCGACTGCGCAATGCCCAGCACCGATGCAGCGCGGGAAAAGCTGCCCAGATCGGCGACGTGGATCAGGTTTTCGATCTTGCGTAGGTCCATCGTCTCCGGAGGACGGCGCAGGCGCCGTCGCGCGCGCCGCTGTCTCATTCTTGTATATCTGATTGCCCGAGTATGCCTAGTTGGTCAGGGGTTGCCAACCTAGAATGCCTTGGACCTTTCTTGCCGGAACCCGCTCATGTCCGCACCCGCAGAACCGAACACCTCCGCCCACGCGTTGATCAGGGTGTTCGCCGCCAACGCAATCGATCGCGTGTTTCTGGTCCCGGGCGAAAGCTATCTGGGCGTGCTGGACGCGCTGCATGACTTCCCCGGCATCGATGTGGTGACCTGCCGCCACGAGGGCGGCGCCGCGTTCATGGCGTGCGCCGACGCGCGACTGACCGGGCGACCCGGCGTGGTGATGGTGTCACGTGGGCCGGGCGCGGCCAACGCTGCGATCGGCGTCCATGCGGCGCAACAGGATGCGGTGCCGATGATCCTGCTGATCGGACAGGTGCCCCGCAAAGACGTGCGCAAGGAGGCCTTCCAGGAAATCGACTATCAGAAGATGTTCGGCTCCATGGCCAAGTGGGTCGTCGAAGTGGCCTCGCCGGACGAACTGGCGCTGGCCGCCTTCAAGGCCGTGCGGATCGCGATGGCGGGCACGCCCGGGCCGGTGGTGATGGTAGTGCCGGAAGACGTGCAGCAGGCGGCGGTTGAACAGCCCGACTGGACCGCGATACCGGAAAGTCCTGCACAGCCGGCGGCCGGCGGACTGGCCCGGATTCACGAACTGCTGTCGCGAGCCCAGAAGCCGCTGATCATCGCCGGCGGCGGGTTCAACCGGCCGGGCGGACGCGAGGCGTTGATGCGGCTGGCCGAGCGGCACACCATCCCGGTGGCGGTCTCGTTCCGTCAGCACGACCTGTTTCCCAACAGGCACGCGCTGTACGCGGGCGACCTGGATCTGGCGACACAAGCCGCGCAAGTGACGGCGCTGGATTCCAGCGACCTGATCCTGGCCCTGGGCACGCGGCTGGGCGATATCACGACGCAGGGCTATGCTTTTCCCGCTCATCCCCGGCCGCCCCAGCCGCTGGTGCATTGCTACCCCGATCCGCATATCGTGAATCAACACTTCGCCGCCGAAGTCGGTTTGGTGGCCGATCCCGCTGCGACGGCGGCCGCGCTGGCCGAACTGCCCGCGACCGGCCACGGCTTGGCGCGCGATGACTGGGCCGCCACGCTGCGCGCGATCCGGCAACGATCGGCG